>CAMJFV010000080.1 GCA_946405045.1 uncultured Bacteroidales bacterium
ATCATCTTAAATCAAAAGCGAGAATGTGCAAATGCATATTCTCGCTTTGTTTTTTATTCCACAAGAGATTTGGACAACCGCAAGGGATTGCCCCTACTGGTCCCTTTGTGTATTAGAAGTGTGCACTCAGCATCAACTCATGAGTGTTGGATGGAAGATTGTTGTATTTTCCAAGGTTCATGTCGTAGCTGTATCCGAATCGGAAACGGTTTGCCCACTCAAAACCTGCGGTGATACTCAACATCGACATCTCTGTGAATCTGTTCAAATCTGGTTTCCAAGCCACACCGCCCCAAATCATCTTTTTGAAGAATGCCTGACATCCAATTTCTGTTGTGTTGGTGTTGTGCTTGTGCATGTATGAGAACAGAGGCGCTAGATCAAAACTTGGAGTGAGGTTGAAGAATCCTCTACCATAGATGTAGAAGTGGCGTCCTTTTCTGAATGTTGTCGACGTGTCGTTTACCATGTGTGTGCAAGAGAATCCTGCCAACCAGTGCTCGTTGCTTATCTCAGCTCCGGCGTTGAAATCTGGGCTGATCTCTGTTGTCTTGTCTGCGACGTATGTGGCCTTGCCAACCTCGGATTCATCTTTCAGTGTGTTTTTAAGAGGATCGAATGAACCTACATTAAAACCAGCAGAAATACCAAGTGACAGGATGTACTTTGGATTCAAGTCGATATGGTATGCATATACCGCCTGCGCGTTTGTTTGGCTGTTGCCAACTCCAATGTTGTCGTAGTTGACTGTCAAACCGAAACTAGATTTCACATTTTCGCTGTAGCCTGTGAAGTTCAACACTCCTGTCATTGGTGAGTTGTCGACTCCTGCCCACTGTATACGGCCAAGCAAGAATGCGTCAAATCCTTTGTTGTTACCTGTACCTGCAGGATTGACATTGATACGGGAGAAAACCTGCTGCGACACCATCAAATCCTGTTGCGCAGAACAAAATAGTGCTGATAAAGAAGCTGCGGTAGCAATGACTGCTCTTTTTATATTGAATTTCATTTTCTTACTCCATTATTAAGATTTCCACTCTTCTGTTTTTCTGGTGCTGCTCTTCAGTCTGTGCATTTTTGAATACTGGTTTGTATTCTCCCAATGCCATTGTGAACAGACGTTTTCTGCTGACACCCTTGCTGACCAAGATACTCTCGATCTTTTTGGCACGCTTCATACTCAATGCATCGTTATACTCGTATGTGCCACGCTCGTCAGTGTGTCCGATCACAAGGAAACTGTTCTTTGGATAGAAGTTGATGAATTCCAAGATTACCTCAAAGTCTTTCTCATAGTCGGCGTTGTTCACGACGTCTTTGTCGTAATCAAAGTAGAAGATTCGTTTGTCTGCTGTCGCAACCACATTCTTGGATGCTTTCACCACTGCGTCCTGATCGTTGCTGAATACTTCGTTAAGATCGGCTACAGAAACTTTCTTGTTTGGCTCCATTGGAGTTTCTTCTTTAGTCAGCAATTCCAGAATACGGTCGTTCTCAGACTTTGTATCGTCGACGATGTCATCCTCATAGTTGAATTCCTCTTCTTTTGGCTTTCCATCGTCGAATGGATTGTACGGAATCTTTTCTTCTGAATTCACATTGTTTACTACAGGTGTGTAAGATAAATTAGAAGAATCTGTTGACGACTGTCCGTTTGCATTTGCCTCAGTAGACGTATTTGAACCTGTCTGTCCGTTTGCTGTATTGTTGTTCGCAACCTGATCATTAGCTGGTTGAACAGTAGTCTGCTGGTTGTCAGAAGATTGGCTGTCTGCAGTCTTCTCCTCTTTCGCCGCAATCAACTGTTTCTCTTCTTCTTTTTTCTTATCCGACTCGTATTTAGACAATAGCTGTGGTCTCTTCCAATCTTCGATCTTGCTGATATAAGTGTGGAATTTTCCGCTGTCAGGCATTGTTGTATATCCTTTACGGTCGGAACCGAATGCGATAAGAGAATCTCCAAGTACGATAGGGAAGTCTTCGTTTCCAAGGCTGTTCACCTCTTTCCCAAGTCGTTCTGCAGGAGCCCATTCTCCATCTTCGTTTATGCTTGTCTTCCAAATATCGAATCCTTTTGATCCGTCAGCATTGGAAGCGAAGTAGATGGTATTTCCGTCAGATGTGACGGAAGGGTTCTTTGCTGAAGCTACATCTTTTGGTAGATATCTCCAGCTAGCGTAAGCCAACATGCTTCCGTGGAATTCGTTTCTTTCTTTTCCAAGTCCAGGAATCCACTGCTTTTTACCTTTCTTGAATTTACCGAACTCTTTCTCCTTAGCCGCATAGATGTCTCCATCCTTGCTGTAGAATGCCATACCGTTGGCATAGCTGATAGCACCGTCTGCCTTCAATGAAGTCAGGCTCTTGTTGAATTCTTTGTTTTCAATTCCGTTTGCTGTCTGCTTGCCGATGAAAATGCTGTCACCACTTCTGAATATAACGTATCCGTCTTTATATGTGGCAGTCACGTTGTCTCTTGTGGCGTTCTCATATTTGTTGAATCCACCCTGAGGTGCCGCTATGGCCATGCCTGCGATAGCAAGTCCAGCCAATAGCGTTATTGTATTTTTTGATTTCATTTTTTAGTCTCTTTTAAACACCTGAATTGTACCCTTCATCTCACGACCATCTTTTAGGATCAATGAGTAGACGTATACACCTGCGTCTGCCACATCTCCTTTGTATGTTCCATCCCAACCGTTGTCGCCGCGGTGGATCAGGTTGCCGAATCTGTCGTAGATCACAACTTCGTAACCCAGCATGAACTCGTCGTTCTCTCCGTTCTTCTCGTATGGTGTGAAGACGGTAGGAATCTCGATGTCGTCGACAAGCTTGATTGTCATGATTTCACTCTTGATATCTGTACATGCTCCGTTTTTAGCGACGAAGTAATACTTTGTATCTCCGCTTGGCATATCTGTGAATTTCATATCGTCAGTTTCACCAAGTGTCGTCACTTCATTCTCTTCATTCTCGCTGTACCATGTGATAGGACCGGATACATTGCCATTGAAAGAAGCGACCATGTCAACAGAGCCTCCGTATACAAATTTGGTTGATGTTGTCGCAAGGTGTGCTGTGTGTGGCGCGTCTACTGAGATAGTTACGCTTGCAGTGTCGCTGACCGCACATACATTGTCGTTTCCTCTTACCCATACTGCACTTGTGGCAGTTGGAAGGAATGATCGTACTGGTGTTGTTGTTACAGCACCGTCCCACCAGATCCATGAAGTAGGCTCTCCGTTTTCTGCCATCGCTGTAAGCTTGACTGAATCTGTACCTGTCTGGCAAATTCTGTCGACATCAGCTTCGATAGAAACTTTGACTGCTTCGTTGACTTTGATGCTTGCTGTACGCTCTAGTGCAGGACATTTTCCATATTGACTGCTTCCTTTAACAGTATATGTTGAATCTACATCTGGATATACAGAGATCATTGTTATGTCTGTCGCTCCAGTAGACCATGTGTAGCTGTAGTTTGTTGAAGGTGCTGCATTGATAGAGATATTGACGCTGTCTGATCCTACATTACATATTGTATTGGCAGTCTGACTCAAAGTGAATTCTACCGGTTCGTCAACACTGATTCTTATTGTGTCTACTGCATCCGGACATCCGCCAGTCAAATCTGTAGCACGCAATGCGAAGATTGGAGTGTTGGCAATTTCCTTTACAGTGTCTCCAGTGAATTCTTTATCATTCACTGTAAATCTGATGTTTCCGTTTAGAGAACCACCGTTGATTTTTTCAATTGCGATTTTCACCTCATCTCCCTTACAGAAAATGCTGTCTGATGCTTTTGCAACAAACTCTACGTTGCCTGCGACTGAAACAGACTTGCTTAATGTCACGCTTTCACAAATTCCAAGTGCTGTGCTTACTGTAGCCTCGTATGTCTTGTCCTCCTTTGGAGCGTCTGTTAAAACTGAGTCTTTAGTCTCAAAATCCTTCCAAGTGTAGATCAAATCGTTTCTTTCTTTAGCCGACGTGATTGTTAACTTGACATCGCTTGAATCATCACAAACGGCGTCTCTGCTGATTGCCAATTCTACCTCTGGCTTGAAATCAACTACAAGTTTCACAGAGTCTGCCACATTAGGACAGAACCCAAGTTTGCTTTCCGCAACTACCTTGTATAAGATTGTGTCGGCTGCCACATTACGCTCTGCAACGTTGCTGCTGTCTTCCCAAACTAGAGATGCGTATACTCCCTTGATTGATTCAACTTTTAGGTTGACTGCCTCTCCGTAGCAAGCTTTCTCTTTGTCTGTAGTCAATTTGATCTTCAAACTGTCTTCTGAAACGATCTTCTTTTGTGCCTTAACCAACTCAGTAGTCTCTTTTGTCAAAGCGACTTTGATTGTAGTCTCACCTTGTAGATTCAAGTGGACACTTGTTTGGTTTTCTGCACTAGGAATCTCAATAAATGCAGAATCACCGATTGCTTGTGTATACCACTTGATGCTTGTTCCTGCAACCAAATTGTCAAGGTTGTCACCGTCGATCTCAATAAGTACGTCGTCCTCCTT
Source organism: uncultured Bacteroidales bacterium (assembly GCA_946405045.1). Taxonomy (GTDB): domain Bacteria; phylum Bacteroidota; class Bacteroidia; order Bacteroidales; family Paludibacteraceae; genus UBA1723. The sequence goes on from CAMJFV010000080.1 coordinate 4,533, forward strand.
CTCACAAATACCAGTAATTGTAGACTTGAAGAAGATGCTTGTGTTCTTAATCTTCAATGAGTCTCCTATTCTGTCTGCAGATTCAGGATCTCCATCAGTGACTTCTCCATTTGCAACTTTATCACAATCTGTTCCTGAAATCACTCGGACAATATGTTCTTTCTCATTCATGTTGACGGAAGAGATTACAATAGCAGTGTCATGTGTCGGACCTTCTATCACAACCCACTTGTCTCCTTGCAATTCCTGAACTGCATAGCAACGTTTGAATGGCTCTTTGCCTGGAGTTATGATGATCTTCAAACTGTCGTCTGTACGAGCAATCTCGTCGCCGCCGCCTTCAAACTCTGTCTTGATGCTGTCACCACAAGATGTGCCTCCGATCTGGATCATCTTTTCTGCAGTGATGCTTGTACCATCTGTTGTAGTGGCTATGATTGTGACAAAACCTGTCAATCCGATAGTGTTGGCTGTGAATTTACCTGTTGCGTCAATGTAACCAAGAACCGGATTGTCCATAGACCATTTCAAAGTCTGTCTTGTCGCATTGTTTGGAGTCACGATAGGCGCTACCTGTACAGATCCACCTTCAGCCACACAATCCTTAGCATCCAAAACAAGATTCTCGATCTTGACTTCGTCTTCTACATAAATATAGATTGTTGTGTCGTTCTTGACAGTAAATGAGTCTGCGTGGCCTTTGCCGTAGTTAAGCACATACGAGTAGTCTCCGTTCACACATTCAATGATGATTTCTCCAGTTTCAGAAGTCACATCTGTAGAATACTGAGCACTGTCTTTGTTGACAACCAATTCCAAACCTTGCATTGGCTTCTGAGTGTTCTTGTTCTTGACGATGAATTTGACATGTCTCAAAGGCACACCGTCTCTGATGTCGAATCTCAAATCGTAGTCGCCTACAACGAAGTTCTTTACAATATCAAGGATTCTTAGCTGGTATTTGCCAGGCAACAAGTGGTCTTTAACGATTCCGTTGGCATCAGACTTTAGTTCGTCATGCTTAGAGGCATCATATATAAATGAGTTGATCAGTTTTTCTCCTGACTCATCCCACTTATAAATTTTACCAAACACACCTTCTACGTATTCTCCTAGAACATCAGTAATGATAAGTTCAACATTTCTCTTTGTCGGAATGACAATGTATATTGTCGTGTCTGTGCCACGAGCATTCTCAATGTTGAAATTCCAATCGAAGGTTCCGTCATAGTAGAAGTCCTTCATAGTGTATCTGATAAAGTAGTCTCCTTCTTCAAGGTTCAAACTGTCAGGGAAGGTATTGTATGTTTTGTCTCCTATCTGTCCTGTCTTTGAAACCAAGATTCCCGCAGATTCATTGACATCGCTTGAATCATCAACGAATACCTCAAGATATTGGATCTCTGGATATACTACCTGACCATCGTGAACAAATTTGAAGTATACGTTCTGTACTCTTTTTTCAAATGGGAAATATACTGTTGTATCGTTAGTCACAAGAAAATTCATAGTCTCTTTGACTGCTTGGATCGATACACTATCTTTTTCTGTTTTGTATATTAATTCTCCCTTGAAGTCTGTGTGGTAGTTATTGTTGTTGACAATAACAGGGAATGCGTTCAGGTAACGAGAAACTGTGTCTGGTTTACAAAGAACGATTTTTACTTTATATTCAGGGACAATATTGTGGCGGGCATCTCTGTTTAGATTGCTTTTAAAGACGTAAATGTAGTGGTCTTTATAACCGAAATCTTTCATTTCGTTGATGTTGAAATGAAAATCGTAGCCACCAGCTCCAACTCTTAATGGGTTGACGTAATACAATGTGTCGTTTGTCTCATTTTTTGTTGGTAGCATCACAAGCTGTGCAGGCATATAGAAACTGTCTGTTTCGTATCTTGTGTCGAACACAACTTCTTGTATAGTTGTAGGATTGAAATCTTCTCCTTCAAAACTGACTTTGAATAAAAGCTCTGTATAGTCATTTCTGTTTAGATTGACAGTGATTGTAGTGTCAGACTGAAGATTCGGAATGTCAATTTCAAGGTTTGCTATATGAAGCGTGTATGCTTCTCCAGGCTTTGCCATAAGTGTACATTGTCCGTCTTTATTTGTCAACGCGTAAGGCATTGGCTTGCCAACACTCAACATGTCCATATAGCAGAACACATTTTCCAATGGTTTGCCTGGAACATCCGGGTCGTAGACATTTATATTTACGTATGTTCCAATTCCAGGAACAGTGTCCCAAACAGCCAATTGTTTTTCGAATGGTTTTGTTGTGTCTCCACTTTGCTCTCCGCCTTCTCCTGCGTCTCCACCTTGTCCTTTGTAGTAAGAGTCAATGTTGATTGGAATTATAAGGCTGTCAATAGGGTCGTTGTCGTCAACATTAAATGTTCCGACAACCAATCCGAACTGGTCTGTATTTACTTCAAACTTATATGCTCCGGCTTTTGTGTTAACCTTGCTTTTTGTTCTTGAGTATTCTCCAAAAGGTACCTGAACCTCACCAAATAAAGAATCTTTGCCACTCTCTGATGGAATGTATACTTTGATGGCTTCCGAACTGACCTTATATGGTAAACTGTCTTTTTGGAACTCAAAGAATGTCTTGTGAGTAATATCTCCACTTGGAATGGCAACTTCCTGTGTCTTTACTTTATCGTCAACGGTTACTTTTGCGGTTCCTTTTAGAGTCTCATAAATATATTTTCCTTCTGGAATGACAAATTTTACTAGACCAGTAGAATCGCTCATTTTGGTTCCGATGAACTCTCCTTTTTCGCCGTTGTTATCAACATACAATTTGGCGGTCCTCCCGACAATCGCGTTTCCATCGTTGTCCTTGAAACTGATCATCAACTCACGGAAATTGATGTTTGCCCATCCGAACTCTTCTTCTGGAACAGTAATGGATCCTTTTGCCCAGTCTCCATACATCACTTGATAGTTGTAAGTGCCTGATGTGAATTTAGGATTTGTGTATCTTCCTAATGCATCTGTTGTAAGTTCCAAATCGGCGATAGCACTATCTCCGCTCAACTTGATTTTCACACCTTCCAACGGTTTGTTTTTGGTGTCTGTCACTTGAAATACCAAAATTCCATCGGCAAAAGATAATTGCCCGACGAAACTCAGCATGAAAGCCAATAGAACTTTCAATAAAGGGATTCTTTTATTCATATATTTTTGTATATTTTTTTTCATGTCTTGTACGAACTTTTTAACGAATGTGTTAATCGTTCATCTTACATAAATTTCGGCTGTTCTACTAATCTATTTGGTTGAGTATAATAGAATATGTATGATTGCCATCTTTTGCAAAATTACGTAAAAATGCTTAA
>CAMJFV010000081.1 GCA_946405045.1 uncultured Bacteroidales bacterium
TCGGGGAAGATCCATTACCAATTTACTGCAATGTCTATAAGAATGGACATTTGTTGTATGAGAAACTGGCGTACTGGAATAGTTCCAAAGAATGTATTGGAATATTTGTGTTTAGGGGATGTGAGTTAAAAGAATTGTATGAAAGATACATGCTTTCGAGTGATGAATTTCAAATACCAGAGTCTGTCGAGAAAACTAAATTCATAGATATCGATGGAAATGAAGTGTCCAGATTCCCTTTTGGAAAAAATTATCTTCGCTATGTAAGTAAAAATGACTGGTCTGACGAATGGCAATTGGAGGATGAAAATGGAAAGCTGTTGCATCAGCAGAAATTTTCTATAGAATCTCGTTTTAACAACAATCTCGTAATATATGACACAGATGGTATGGTACGGGTTCTTAGTGATACAGGAGACTCAATTCCTGTTGGTTATGGAGGATATCTTCAAGCAGGAATTGTTAAGTACACTGATAAATTCATCAACGAATCCCCCCTTTGTGAATACAAATTGAGTTTGAGTGAAAGTGATAATAAGTTGAATTGCATTCATTCAAAAAAAGAAAAAAGGGAGCATCGTGAAAATAAATGTATTACGAGTTACGAAGTGTTGAACCAAGACGGAACAGCTTTTTTGCCGTATGATGTAGACGAGGTGTATAATTTTTCTGATGGCTTGCTTCGTTTGAAATTAGATGGACATTATTACTTTGTCGATGAGGATGGAAAAGGGTTAAAAATAAAAGAATGACGGTGAGTATGTGATATTTATGCAATATGCATTATTCTATGCATATTGCAGCAAATTAGAATTTGTTATTTTTTGCCCCTTATTTTTTATGATTATTAAGTATATCCATTCTGTAGTGTAATATTATGTAATAATCTGTATGTTTTTGTTATAGATTGTTAAAAAAAGCAAAGAGAATTGATTGCAAAGGAGATAATGTTTATTATCTTTGCAGATATTGAAAAAACTTTTTATTAAGCGATATAAATATGGAAGGAAATTTTGTAGAGGCCTTGAAGCTAATGGCAGTCGGTATGATTACCGTATTTGCTGTGCTTGGTCTTGTCATTGCGATGGGTAATGCACTTATCCGTTTCGTAAACAAGTATGTCCCAGAAGATGAGAAACCAGCTCCGAAGGCTGCAGCGTCATCAGCATCAGCTGCTATAGCTCCGGATGTTAGGGCTGCTGTAGAGTTGGCTGTCGCAAAAATCACAGGTAATAAAGGAAAAATTGAGAAAATAGAAAAAATATAAGAATAAATCATGGCTAAAGAAGTAAAATTTAGTTTAGTATTTAGAGATATGTGGCAGGCTGCCGGCAAATATGTGCCAAGAGTAGACCAGCTTGTCAAAGTTGCTCCAGCAATCATCAAGATGGGTTGTTTCGACCGCGTTGAGACTAACGGTGGTGGATTTGAGCAGGTAAATCTTTTGTTCGGTGAGAACCCAAACAATGCAGTTCGTCAGTGGACTAAGCCTTTCCATGAGGCAGGAATCCAGACACACATGCTAGACCGTGCACTTAACGGTTTGAGAATGAGTCCAGTCCCAGCAGACGTACGTAAACTTTTCTATAAGGTTAAGCATGCACAGGGTACAGATATCACTCGTATCTTCTGTGGTCTTAACGATTCTCGTAATGTAATTCCTTCTATTAAATATGCAAAAGAGGCTGGCATGATCGCTCAGGCTTCTCTTTGTATCACAAGCTCTCCAATCCACACTGTAGACTACTACGTGGATTTGGCAAAGAAGTTTATCGAGGCAGGATGTGATGAGATCTGTTTGAAGGATATGGCTGGTATCGGTCGCCCTGTATTCCTTGGTGAGTTGACTCGCAGAATCAAGGAGATCAAGGATATCACAATCCAGTATCACAGCCACGCAGGTCCTGGTTTCAACATGGCTTCAATCCTTGAGGTATGTAAGGCAGGATGTGATTATGTTGACGTAGGTATGGAGCCTCTTTCATGGGGTACAGGTCACGCTGATGTTATCGCAGTTCGTGAGATGTTGAAAGACGCTGGTTTCAAGGTTAAGGATATCAACATGTCAGCATACATGGAGGTTCGTACTCTAATCCAGGAGATGATGGACGACTTCCTTGGCTATTATATCCCAGCTCGTAACCGTCAGATGAACTCTCTTCTTATCGGTCCAGGTCTACCAGGCGGTATGATGGGATCATTGATGACAGACCTTGAGACAAACCTTGAGAGCATCAACAAGTGGAAGGAGAAGAACGGTAAGCCAAAGATGACTCAGGACGAGCTTCTTATCAAGTTGTTCGACGAGGGTAAATATGTATGGCCTATGATGGGTTATCCATGTCTTGTGACTCCATTCTCACAGTACGTGAAGAACATGGCGTTGATGAACGTTATGCAGATGGAGAAGGGCAAGGAGAGATGGTCTATGATCGCTGACGATATCTGGGATATGATGCTAGGTAAGTCAGGTAAGTTGCCTGGTGATTTGGCTCCAGAGCTAATTGAGAAGGCAAAAGAGCAGGGTAGAGAGTTCCATACAGAGGATCCACAGAGCAACTATCCAGATGCACTTGACACATTCCGTGAGGAGATGCAGAGAGAGGGCTGGGATTTCGGTAAGGACGACGAGGAGTTGTTCGAGCTTGCAATGCATCCACAGCAGTATCGTGCGATGAAGAGCGGTAAGGCTAAGGCTGATTTCGAGGCTGATTTGGCAGAGAGAAAGGCTAAGAAGCTGAACGCAGGTGGCGGATCTATGACATTCCCTCAGACAGTTGTTGTTGAGGTTAAGGGTGAGAAATACTCAGTCACAATCGGTGCGAACGATGGTAAATCTGCTCCTGCAGTAGCATCTTCTGCAGCTCCAGCATCTGTTGGTTCTGGTGAAGGAAATGAGTTGACTTCTCCACTAGAAGGTAAGTTCTACTTGGTAAAGGGTAATGGTGATACTCCAGTTAAGGTTGGTGACACTGTTAAGAAGGGTCAGACAATCTGTTACGTTGAGGCAATGAAGACATTCAACGCTATCGCTTCTGAGTGGGATGGTGTCATCACAGAGATTTGTCTAACAAGTGGCTCATCAGTAGCTGAGGACGATGTTCTAATGAAAATTAAGGCATAATGGAAGAAATATTATTGAAACTATATGAAATGACGGCAATCGGCTCGATTGTTGAACAGCCGTCATTCTTAATAATGTACGTCCTTGCCTTTGTATTGCTATACTTAGGTATCAAGAAGGAGTACGAGCCATTGCTACTTATTCCTATCGCTTTCGGTGTGCTTATCGCTAATTTCCCTGGTGGAGATATGGGTGTTTTGGCAGCTGTAGATAAGATGGTAGACGGAGAAATGTACCACAATGTGATCACATTGAGTAACGGTGAGGTTTGGGCTGACGCTAATGGTGAGCCATACAACATCTATGAGGTTGGTTTGCCACAGATCGCTCATGACCTAGGATTGATGAACTTCCTTTACTATATGTTGATCAAGACAGGTTTCTTGCCACCAATCATCTTTATGGGTGTAGGTGCGATGACAGACTTCGCTCCAATGATCAGAAACTTGAAGTTGGCGTTCTTCGGTGCTGCTGCACAGTTCGGTATCTTCGCAGTTCTTTTGATCGGTTGCAACTTCTTTACAATGCAGGAGGCTGCTTCATTGGCAATCATCGGTGGTGCAGATGGTCCGACAGCAATTTTCACAACAATCAAGTTGGCTCCTCATTTGTTAGGACCAATCGCTATCGCAGCATATTCATACATGGCTCTTGTGCCAGTGATTGTGCCATTGGTTGTCAAGTTGCTTTGCACGGAGAAGGATTTGAAGATCAACATGAAGGAGCAGGATAAACTTTATCCATCAAGCGTAGAGATCAAGAACATGAGAGTTCTTAAGATTCTTTTCCCAATCGTGACTACAACACTTGTAGCTATTATCGTTCCTTCAGCAGTTCCATTGGTTGGTATGTTGATGTTCGGTAACTTGATCAAGGAAGTTGGTACAAACACATCACGTTTGTATGATGCAGCGTCTAACTCAATCATGAATGCCGCTACAATCTTCTTGGGATTGTGTGTTGGTGCAACAATGACAGTAGATGCATTCTTGAATCTACAGACAATTGGAATCGTTATTGGAGGATTCTTCGCATTCGGTTTGTCAATCGCAGCTGGTATTTTGTTGGTAAAGCTATACAACTGTTTTGCAAAGAAGAAGATCAATCCACTTATCGGAGCAACTGGTTTGTCGGCAGTGCCAATGGCATCACGTGTTGCTAATGATATCGCATTGAAGTATGATTCAAGAAACCACGTGTTGAACTACTGTATGTCATCTAACGTATCAGGAGTTATCGGTTCTGCAGTTGCTGCAGGTATCTTGATCTCATTCTTGGGATAATCTGATTTAGATATAATATGAAAAAAGCATCGGCGAAAGTCGATGCTTTTTTTGTTGCTTGTTTTGACTGAATTTCCGAAAAATCTGCAATTATGCGTTGTAAAAGTGCCGAAAAATCTGCATTTTCTTGATTAGTGATTGATATTTGAAATATTTTCCTCTTGTAGTAATATGACGTGAGTTCGACGAATTGTAATCTGCATAGTTCGCAATAACGAGCAATCATAAAATAGAGGCGTTACACTTTCTGATTGAATTCTCGTTAAAAAGCGTAGCCTTTCTCTGTGAACTTTGTTTTTTGTGGTTTTATTAAATTCTGTGCTCGCACTTTAGCAGGGGGTAGGACCAATATCAATCAAACATGAGTCTTTGGAGATTTTTTCTATTTCGTCGAATTGACATTAATATATGTGTTTATAAAAAACGAATGCCGACATTTCTGCCGGCATTCGATAAATAATTCGTTATAATAATTGGGTATGGAATGAACTAGCCTATTTTGCTTATTCGTTTCAACTGCTCCATATCGACAATTTTGATTTTTCTTCCGTCCATAGTGATGATTTTTTCCTGGACGAATGACGACAATGTGCGGATGGCGTTTGAAGTTGTCATGTTTGACAAACTTGCCAAATCCTCACGTGATAGATAAATGCCGATTGTAGCCTGATCTTCCTCTAGTCCGTAACTGTCTTTCAAGAAGAGTAGGGACTCTGCCAATCTTCCACGGATATGCTTCTGAGTCAAGCTTACGCTTCTAGAGTCGGCAATACCAAGGTCAACTGACAATGTGTGGATGAAATACCACGCAAGTTCAGCGTTATGTGAAATTAAGTTTCTGATTACCTCTTTAGGGATAGTATAAATGATTGTTGGCTCAAAAGCAGTCGCACAAGTCACGTAGTTTTCACCAGCAAACATAGCACGGTATGCAAATGTCTCGCTTGGTCCGACCATACGCATAATCTGGTTTCTGTTTCCGACACCTCTCTTGTAAATTTTGACTTTACCCTTAACAACGCAAAGCATATGCGTAGGTACGTCTCCTTCAGCATAGACCATCTCGTTCTTCTTAAATCTAAGCACGCCATAGTTCTGCTTTAGATACAAAAGTTGCTCTGGAGTCAATATCTTCCAAATTTCAGATATCTCCTCAATGCTCTTAAGATTATCATCAATACGTTTAACCATTGTCGTCGATTTCTTTAACTGTTTTGCAAATATATAGAAATTCTGCTAAATAACATGTAAAAACGATACTTTTTTAATGATTTTGTTGATTTTTGTACCTTGTTTATATCTTTTGACATGAATTTGTTTACTTGGTAAATGTAAAAAATGTGATTTTATACGTATTTATATGATAAAATACTGCATTTTTTTCTAATTTTGCATAAAATTATAATTCATGTCTACTTGACTTGATTTTGAAAATGAATAATGGATGGCAACGTCCTTAAAATAATGTTTTGACGACGGATATACATAAATAATAATGAGAAAATTTGAAGATTTACAGATCGCTGTAGCTGGTACTGGCTATGTTGGACTTTCTATCGCAACTTTGCTTGCGCAGCATCACAAGGTGACTGCGGTTGATGTCATTCCTGAAAAAGTCGAGATGATCAACAATAAGAAGTCACCAATTCAGGATGAATATATAGAAAAGTATCTTGCTGAAAAAGAATTGAATCTTACAGCTACATTAGATGCTAAGGCTGCTTATAAAGATGCTGATTTCGTTGTCATTGCAGCACCTACCAATTATGATCCACAAAAGAATTATTTTGATACTTCGCATGTTGAGGAGGTTATAGATCTTGTCCTAGAGGTTAATCCCGACGCTGTGATGATCATCAAATCTACAATTCCTGTAGGATATACTCGTTCTCTGTATGTGAAGTATGCTTTGCAGTTTTTGTATAAGCCAGAGCTAAAGAATAAGAAATTCAATTTGTTGTTCTCTCCTGAGTTTTTACGTGAGAGCAAGGCTTTGTATGATAATCTTTATCCTTCTCGTATCATTGTCGGTTTCCCTAAGATCATCAATATCGACGAGAAGAATTTCACAGAGGAGAATGCTGCTATCAAAGCTATCGCTAATCCAGATTCTGAGAATTTCGCTCATATATTCGCAAGACTATTGCAGGAAGGCGCGTTGAAGCAGGATATTGACACTTTGTTCATGGGTATGAAGGAGGCAGAGGCTGTGAAACTTTTTGCCAACACTTATCTAGCTCTACGTGTCAGCTATTTCAATGAACTTGACACATACGCTGAGGTGAAAGGTCTTGATTCTCAGGCTATTATTCAGGGTATTGGTCTTGATCCACGTATCGGTACTCACTATAACAATCCATCATTCGGTTATGGTGGTTATTGTTTGCCTAAGGATACCAAACAGCTTTTGGCCAACTACAATGAAGTGCCACAGAATATGATGACTGCGATTGTGGAGAGCAACCGTACTCGTAAGGATTTCATCGCTGACCGTGTGCTTCAGAAGGCTGGCTATTACAGTTATGCTGAGGGAAGTTATGATGCAAGCAAGGAGCATGAGGTGACTGTTGGAGTGTTCCGTTTGACTATGAAGTCTAATTCCGATAATTTCCGTCAGAGCTCTATCCAGGGAGTGATGAAGAGAATCAAGGCAAAGGGAGCTCAGGTGATCATTTATGAGCCTACTCTTGAAGACGGTAGCACATTCTTCGGAAGCAAGGTTGTGAATAATCTTGACGAGTTTAAGAAACAGTCTCAGGCTATCATCGCCAACCGTTATGATTCTTGTCTTGATGATGTCATCGACAAGGTTTATACAAGAGATATCTTTAAGAGAGACTAATCATCTTCTCTATTGATATATGTATAAAAAGATAGACGCCGTTCGCAACGTCTATCTTTTTTATTCCTCATAGTATTCGTATTCCCAGAATCCTCCGTATGAGTCTGAGTCTCTGAACCAGCTTCTTATTTCCAGAGGTGTCTTACGTCCGTCTGTTTGAATACATTCTGTCTTTGTTACCTTTTTCGTCGTATTTGTAACTTTCTTTATAATTTAAGCCGAGATTTCGATGTTCTACACCTACTTCTATCAGGTTGCCATTTTCATCATACTTGTAAGTCTTAATTAACGGATGCCCGCCACTTGAAAAGAACTCTCTAGATTCAATCTTATTTCCTTTCTTATCATATTTGGAAAACTTCGTGCTTTCAACTTTATCTTTTTGAAAGTACATGTATTCCTTTTCATTAGTCAAATTTCCGTTGTTATCGAACTTGTAGATATATTTGCGTCGTAATTTCCCGTCAGACTCGACACTTTCTTCAATGATATTTCCATGATCATCGTACGTGAAGGTGCGTTTATATTCTATTTTTCCATTTGAGTTGCGTTCCACTACATGACCTTCATTATCGTATTTTATAGTTTCTTTTGTAAAATG
>CAMJFV010000082.1 GCA_946405045.1 uncultured Bacteroidales bacterium
GCCGTATTAAGTCTTCTTTTTCTCCTTTTAATTTTTCGATATCTTCTTTGAAACCCATGTTGAGCATCTCATCAGCCTCGTCAAGGACAAGGAACTTCACATTTTCAAGATGCACTTTTTTTCTCTCTATAAGATCGATAAGACGACCAGGAGTAGCCACAAGGATTTGAGGCTGTACGTCAAGGTCCTTAAACTGGCGGATGATACTCTCACCACCATAAACAGGTACTACCTTGACTTTAGTATACTTTGCGAAATTTTTCAAATCATTGCTGATCTGCACACACAATTCACGTGTAGGAGCCAGTATCAACGTTTGAATCTGATTGCGAGAATCATCAGTAAGCTGAAGTACAGGGAGTCCAAAACCTGCAGTCTTACCGGTTCCGGTTTGGGCCAAAGCCACTAAATCTCTATCGTCATCACTAAGCAAGAAAGGAGTCACCTTCTCTTGGATCGGCATTGCCTCGACAAAACCCATGTCGGAAACAGCCTTTAGGATTTCATCTTTGAAACCCAATTCTTCGAATGTTGCCATCAAAAAAGGATTATATTCATGGCCGAAACATCCTCACCCCCTTTTACAACAGTGATACATACCTCGCCACAAACCATTTAGCATATATAATTTTATCGGCGACAAATATAAGGAAAAAAGTCAATAAATAATGTTGGAAAACAGAAAATAAGACTTCAAATGTATGTAATTCATCAAAAACATTATTTGAATTAGGTTCAAAACAGTTTTTAATTATGAATAAAGAGAAAAAAGTGATAGATTTGCAGAAACAAAAAAAAATAGGAAAAATGAACATTGTAAAATACATAGCGTCTGTTTGCGCATTGACAAGTATTAGTGCATCGGCAATGGATATAGATGTCCCAGGCCTGATGAAAACACTCAACAAATCTGATGATCCAGTGCTTATGATTGTGGGCAAAGAGGAATACAGACTAGACACAATCACCAGAGGTGAATTTGAGTATATGTATAACAAGAACAACAGCATATCACTTGACGGTCCAATGAGCATTGATGATTACAAAGATTTGTTCATCAACTACAAATTGAAATCATACGATGCGACAAAGCGTTTCCCTGACATGAAGCTCAATACATACACAAAAGAATTGGATTCATACGTCAAGCATCTTTCATACCCTTATCTGATCAATGAAGAGTTGGAGAAAAAATTCATCAACGAAGCATACAAGCGAGAGCAGGAATATGTGACTGCCAGCCACATTTTGATTAAAGGTGTGAATGAAGCTTCAAAACAAAAGATCGACAAAATTTACGCACGTCTTCAGAAAGGAGAGAAATTCTTTGATTTAGCAAAAGAGAATTCTGATTGTGGAAGTGCACTAAGAGGAGGATTCCTCGGTGAATTTTCCGCTTTCGACATGGTCTACAACTTCGAGACAGAGGCATACAACACTCCAGTCGGAGAATACAGCAAACCATTCACGACTCAGTTTGGATATCACATCGTCTACATCCACGACAAACGTCCAAAAGCCATCGCTGTAAGATCTCAAGAGATTTTCTTCCCTATGGAGACTATAGATTCATACGTGGATTCTGTTTTCGCGATCGCAAAGAAAAGTAAAAACTTTGGCAAAGTCGCAAAGAAATATTCTCAGAAAGGCAATGCTAAAAAAGACAAGGGCGACATGGGTCTTATCAAGAATGACGGAATGTACCCTCAGGAAATCATAGACAAGCTATTCAAAATGCCTGTCGGCGATGTTCAAAAATATACAAGTTCATTTGGCAAACATATCTTCGTTGTTAATGAGATCCAGACAGCTGTGCCTCTTGACAGTGCTAAATATGAAGCATTAAAAAAGAAGGTGATGAGTGGTGACAGATATGAGGCAGTCAAGAAAAAAGTTGGAGAGGAGCTTCGCAACAAGAATGGATTCAAACTCAACGACTCTCTTCTCAATGAAGTGGTTAAACTTAAGAACGTCGACATGGATTTCATGGTAGACTCAATAAAGAAGATAGACGGAATATGGTATGAATACAATGGAGAGGCTGTCAATACAAACGACTTCAGAAGCAAATATATGAATTTCCACGACTCATATAGAAAGAAGACTGTAGGCAAATACTTGAAAACAGAAATTCCGGTAGACACCAACTTGACTTACAAAGAGAATTTGGTGAATTACATAGAAAATATCGTCGAGCTTGATGCTTTGAACAAAGAATTGAAAAACATTGCAAAAAAGCATAAAGAATTCGTATATGCACTAAAAGAATATAGCGACGGATTATTGGTATACGCAGCAAGTGAATACCACGTCTGGGGCAACAAGTCTACAAAAGCAGATAGCTTGTCTAAATTCTTCCGTGAAAGAAAAGAGAAATATCAGTTTGACGAGCCTAAATGGGTCGGAGCCATCTTCTCTGTTGCCAACAAAGACACATTAAAAAAGATAAAGAATCTGGCTGCAAAGAATCCAAATTTGGACGCCTTCGACTTTAGCAACCTTGTCAAAGACAATGTACGTAAAGACTATTCGACAAAGAAAGGTGCTTGGGTGAAAGGAGAAAACGCCATTCTGGATAAATATTATTTCAAATCAATTCCAGCCGACTCAACAGTGGAAATGGAAAAATTTCCTTTAGTGTTCATCTATGGAAAAGAGTCGAAGATACCACAGTGGCACACTTCAGTGAAAGGAAAGGTTATTGCAGACTATCAAAAAGAACTGGAAAAGAATTGGATTAACAACAACCGCAGACTCTATCCAGTTGTCATTAAAGAAGATGTATACAAAACAGTGAACAACCATTAAAATGGCACACACTAGAAAGATAATTGCGAGAAAAGCAATAGAACTAACCGGAATAGCAGCACTATTTTCTATGTGCTGCTTTTCGTCATGTAAATACTTCGGGAAAGGTGTTGAGCCTATCGCCGAGCTGAACGGCAAACCTTTATACGAAGACGAAGTCAAGAGCGTTCTTCATCCAGACATGTCGTATGAAGACAGTGTGAAGAGCATCGAAAACTACATCCGCAACTGGGCTGTAGAAGAACTTCTATACCTAAAAGCTGAGGAAAACATCACTGAAACAGAAGAGGTGGATTTGCTTGTAGAGAAATATCGTAAGTCTCTAATGATCTACGAGTACCAGCAACACTTGATTCATGACAAACTCAGCAACCCAATCAAAGAATCTGAGCTCCAGGATTTCTATAACAACAATCCTGAACTTTACACTGCTCATGAAACATTGTTCAATGGAATATTCATCACTATGCCTGTGAAATCTCAAGCAAAGAATGAAATAAACAGTCTGCTCAAATATGCAGACATCAGCATCAGTGCCATTGAACCGATAGCCACAAAATATGGTTTGAAGATCAAATACTTCGATAATGAATGGACTCCTATCGCAGCTGTCCAGCGTCTTGGAATGTACGATATTTCCCGTACTCACTCATTTGAGCATAAAAACCATTTTGAAAGCACAGACGAAGAAAATGTTTACATTCTTATCGTCCAAGACCATATAAAAGTGGGAGACAGACAGCCTTTCGTCTACGTAAAGGAGAGAATCGAAAACATGATGATAGAACAGAAAAAGGCTAATTTCCTACGCAAACTGGCTGACGACGCTTACAACGAAGCTATCATGTCAGGTGCTTTGATCAGAAACGAGAAAAAATGAAAAAAATAAAATTTATTTCAATATTGACTTTGCTGAACTTAGCATTTTCAGCATTTTCACAGAACAACATAGTGGACGAAATCGCGTGGATTGTCGGCGACGAGATAATCCTGAAGTCTGACGTGGAGGAACAAAAAATCCGTATGCAGATGGAAGGAGAGAAAATCAAAGGCGACCCGTATTGCTACATTCCTGAGCAGATGGCCCTTACCAAGTTGTTCCTTGACCAAGCGAGAATCGACAGCATTGAAGCAGACGAGAAATCCGTAGACCAGCAGGTCGAGATGCGTCTCAACTATATGGTCGGACAAATAGGTTCAAAAGACAAACTTGCGGAATATTTCATGAAAGACTACGAGGATATCCGCACAGAACTGAAAGAGATGGTCCGCACTCAGCAATTGGTGCAACAGGTGCAAAACAAAGTCGTCGGAACAATCCAGTCGACACCAGCAGAAATACGTAAATTCGCCAACAGTCTGCCAGAAGACAGTTTGCCAAGTATACCTAATCAGGTGGAAGTTCAGATCCTGACTGTTGAGCCTTTCATCACAAAAGAGGAAATTGAAGAGGTAAAAGATAAACTTCGTGATTTCCAAAAACGTTGTGACGATGGCAGCACATCATTCTCCACTTTAGCAATCTTCTATTCTGAAGACGCGGAAAGTGCCAAAAGAGGCGGTGAACTTGGATTCATGGGAAGAGGTCAGTTGGTAAAGGAATATGCCGACGTCGCATTTGCCATGTATGAACCTGGTAAAATATCAAAGATTGTGGAGAGTGAGTTCGGATTCCACTTGATCCAACTTATCGAAAGAAAGGATGAGAAAGTGAATACTCGCCATATCCTGCTTAAGCCAAAAGCTTCATTGGAGAATATGAACAAGGCAAAAGCCCGCATCGACAGTATCGCTCAGATCATTAACGACAAGAAGTTCACATTCGAGCAGTGTGTGGCTCTCTACTCTACAGACAAAAACACTCGCAACTGTTCCGGCATTCTCACAAACATGCAGACAGGAACGACAAAGCATGAGATGCAGGAGCTTCCTCAAGAAGTTGGTAGAGCAGTCTACTCTTTGGAAGAAGGACAGATCTCAAAACCATTCCTCATGGTTGACCGCTCCGGAAAATCAGTTTACTGCATCGCCAAACTGAAGAGCAAGACAAAAGCACACAAAGCAAACATGAGCCACGACTTCGCTCTACTCAAGCAGATGTATGAGGCTCACAAGAAACAGGAAAAATTAAACAGCTGGATTGCAAAGAAGCAGAAAGAGACATATGTCCGCATTGATGAGAATTGGAAGAAATGCGACTTTGAGCATGAAGGTTGGATAAAATAAAAGTCTCGATACAAAGCGACAATGAGTCTACTAAAAAAGACATATATATATTTATTGTGCATTTTTGCAGTGTCTGCCCATGCAGCGACTAACGTGATCTTGGAGAACAGCGAGGAGCTGTCGTTCGACAAGGAGCATGGCCGTGACTATCAGATTCTGCGTGGCAATGTAAGATTCCGCCACGAGAACGCTGTGATGTACTGTGACAGTGCATACTTCTACGACACAAACAATTCGTTTGACGCATTCGGCAATTGTCGTGTGGTGCAGGACACTATGACTATGGTGTCTAACACGATGTATTACGATGGAAACACCCGAATAATAAAAGTGCGTGGAGGAGCTGTGCTCCACAACGGAAGCATGACACTGACAACCGACTGGCTTGATTTCTACAGAGATGCCAACTACGGCTATTACGCTGACGGCGGCCATCTCGTCGACCCTCAATTTGATATTGTCTCAAAGAAAGGCTACTACTATCCGAATACAAAAGTCTCGTTCTTCAAGGGCGACGTGACTATGCTGAGCGGAGAGACAAAAATTCTCACAGACTCTCTGAAGTTCGACCAGAAGCAGAACATTTCATCTGTGTTCGGTCCGTCGACAATCTACCACACTGACTACACGATAGAGACAACTCACGCATGGACAAACACAGTGGACAGATACGGTCGTCTTTACAACCATTCCGTCCTGACTAACAAAAATGGAGGCAAAATGACAGCCGACTCCATCTATTTCTCTAGTCTGACAAATACTGTTGAGATGTGGGGAGATGCGTTGGCTCTCGACGACTCCACTCATACTGGTTTTTCCGGCGATTACGCTTGGATGCAAAACAATCCCGGCAAAGGCATCGTTGTAGGCAGAGCCTGCATGATGGACTTCACAAACCCGGATGACACCATGTTCGTGCATGGCGACACAATCAAGTATCGTCAGTCTACCGTCGACACAACTAAAAGAGAGCTTTACGCTTTCCATCACGTGAAACTTTTTAGCAACGACATGCAGGCGAAAGGAGACTCCATGACCTATATAGAATTGGATTCATTGATCCGTCTCGACGGAAATCCTGTCTTATGGTCGGACGAAAGTCAGATAACAGGTGACACAATCAAGATTTTCACTAAAGACAACAAGCCGAACTGGATGCACATCCGTGGCAACGCATTCGTGATTCAACAGCAAGCTGTAGACTGCTACGACCAGCTAAACGGCCGTGAGGCAAAAGGCTACTTCAAGAACAGTTATCTCGACAAGCTTGACATGATGGGCAACGCCATGTCGCTTTACTACGCACAAGACGAATACAACAAACTGATCGGAATAAATAAGTGTGAAGGTCAAAAACTTACTATATTCCTAGTCAACAGGAAAATGGACAGGATCAAAATGACTCCTGAATCGAAAGGCAAAATGTATCCGCCGGGAAAGATGTCGGAGAAAGAGCAAAAATTGAGAGGATTCAATTGGAGAGAAGAAGAAAGACCTTTATGCAAAGAGGATATTTTCAAATGGTAAATAAAAGGATATGAGCAATATAGATATTTTCAAAAAGGTACAGAAGGCATCAGCGGAACTGAACCTTCTAACTGAAAACAAGATCAACGATATTCTTCGTGATTTGGCAGACGCTGCAGAAAGCAACTGCGCAGAGATCTTAGCAGCCAACGAAAAAGATTTGGCAAAGATGGATCCTGCCAATCCAATGTACGACAGATTGAAACTGACAAAAGATCGTATAGACGGAATTGCATCCGACATCCGCAACGTCGCTACCCTACCTTCGCCACTTGGCAAAACATCAAAAGAGAACACTCTTCCAAACGGTTTGAAGATCAAGCGTGTGAGTGTGCCATTCGGTGTGATCGGAATCATCTATGAGGCTCGTCCAAACGTGACATTCGATGTGTTCAGCCTATGTTTGAAATCAGGCAACGCATGTGTATTAAAAGGAGGAACAGATGCATTCGACAGCAACACTGCGATTGTCAATGTCATCCACAACGTATTGAAGAAGAACAATGTCAACCCAGATATCGTAGCTCTTATGCCAGCAGGTCGTGAGGCGACAGCTGATTTGCTTGCTGCACGTGATTACGTCGATCTTCTTATTCCTCGAGGAAGCGCAGGTCTGATCAAATTTGTAAGAGAGAACGCGAAAGTGAATGTCATTGAGACAGGAGCTGGAGTTGTCCACACATATTTCGACAAAGCAGGTGATTTGGAGAAAGGAAAGGCAATCGTCAACAACGGAAAGACTCGCCGTGTGAGTGTATGCAACGCTCTCGACTGCCTGATCATCCACAAAGACCGTCTTTGCGACATCGATGCCCTATGCGCTCCTCTTGCCGCAAGCAATGTAAAACTTTATTGTGACGACGCGTCGTTTGCCGCACTTAAACAGTATCCTGCAGAATTGAAGAACCACGCTACTGCGGACGATTTCGGTTGTGAGTTCCAAGACTACAAGATGGCAATCAAGACTGTCGATGATATCGACGGTGCTATTGAGCATGTGAGCACATATTCATCCAAACACTCAGAAGCCATCATCAGCGAGGATCCAGCAGCGTTGGCAAAATACGTCCAGTTGGTGGATGCAGCTTGCGTCTACCAGAACGCACCAACAAGTTTCACCGACGGAGCCCAGT
>CAMJFV010000083.1 GCA_946405045.1 uncultured Bacteroidales bacterium
TTCCTGGCCTTGTCACATTTCCAGTGATATAGACATTGATACTCTTTACATTGCCAATTGTAACTGAAACCTGAGTATTCCCTGACGATATCGAGCTGTAAATTGAAGATAATTGTTTTTTTATTTTGTTCTGAACTGCCTCTATAGTCAGTCCATTTACCATTACAGGGCCGACATTCGGTATTCTCACACTGCCCTCTGATGATACAGTAAGCTGCATTGTATTTTCCGCATAACCATAGACATCAACAACTAAAATGTCTCCAGGGCCAACCACATAATTTTTGGGTGTCGGCATATTCTGGCTGGGGGCAAACGTCATTTTTGAGTTTGAAAACAAATCTGAACCGAAAATTCTATTGCTAATGAATTTTGCTTGCTCTGGATTTTCCTTCATCTCCTCAGCTACACTTTCCGCTATTTGGGAACTTGTAATAGCGATATCTCCTTTAGTCTCTTTTTCCGACTTACTATTGTCAGCCAACACTTTGGCCTTTAATTTCTCCGCCTCTACTTCTTTCATGCCCTTAGATACGGCAAAACTGACGAACTCGTCCATTGATCTTCCCGTTTCATAATAGGCTTTTTTTATTTCTTTTATTTGTGTTGTCGACAATGACTCTGCCGATACATTTTCCAAACTATTGATGTTGATCGCTGACAATGATGATGACATCATCATCATCATAACAAGTATTTTCGTTTTGAAAGATTTCAATATTTTCATATTACAGTAATTCTCTTACTGCAAAAGTATGTATTTTTCTTCAAAACTACAAAAGATTGATTTTCCATTATAACCCTAAATTTGGAAAATGACCAATGTGTATGTACAATAATATTTTCTGTTTATAACCAATGACATATATCTTGCTCGTCTTTTCCTATAATTCTGTATTCAAAATAAAGATTATGACGATCTTAACTGAAAACTGATCATTAAATTGTACATTCGCAAAAAATTAGACTGGATATGGAAATTTTAGATATAGTCAGGTTGTCCGTTCCTGTGTTTTTGGGAGGTATAATCGGAGCATTCACCAATTACATCGCTATCAAAATGATGTTTCGCCCATACTCAGAAAAACGTGTCTTTGGATTTGTAATTCCATTTACGCCTGGAATCATTCCGAAACGTCAAAATGACCTTGCCAAAGCAATTGGTAAAGTGGTAAGTGATAATCTTGTGGATGTTGATGGAATCTCAAAGATGCTTTTGTCTGACGAAACAATTGGAAAATTGGAAACTAAAATCGACGAAACAATACATTCTCTACAGACAGACGAGTGTTCTCTCCGCACTTTCTTCAGCAATTATGCAGGTGAGGAGCGAGTGGAGAATCTCATCAAAAGAGTAAATGGCAATCTCGTGAAAAAGATAGACGGGATTGTGTCTGATGAGAAAATCGGTCTGACTATCGCTTCCTCTGCAATGTCCGCTTTCGACGATAAAATTGGAGATGGTTTCATGGGATTGCTCGCAAAAAATGCACTGGCTGACACAATAAAAGACAAAATCACCCCTAAATTGGCGAATCTGATCAACGATGTAATGCGTGGAGACGGAAGAAAAATGATTCTCTCTATTGTAGACGACGAAATCAACCGCTTTGCCAATGGCACCGTCGCATCCTGGACTGCAAACGTGTCTGAGGAAAGGATAAAATCGTTAAAACAAGATGTCGTAAAACTTTATTCTGAAAAAGTGAAGACGGAATTGCCTCGTCTGCTACGAACTGTTGACATCAGCAAGATTGTAGAGGATAAAATCCAAAGTATGGATATGCCGACGGTGGAACGACTTGTGCTTGACGTGGCTAACAATGAATTATACATGCTTGTATGGCTGGGCGGACTGCTTGGAGCCATTATTGGAATGGCAAATATATTTTTTATGATTTGACGATGCCTGAAAATAAGAAAGGAGACGTGAATCATCGCGTCTCCTTCAATTTATCTTTAATCAAACATCTATTCCTTATCTTCCGTATTTCTTATTCATCTTGGCTATTTTATCGCAAAGGAATTTATCTTTACATAGTTCCTCCACTGTCTTGTGCATACGGTAACACCAATAATTGTCCGGATTTCCAGGATCATTGATTCTTTCCTTGAAAGTCTTCTCCCAACGGACATTGCCATCCAGAGCCATCCAATCCTGAAGAGGTAGGATCACCCACATCGCCGGAGATTCAAGATGCGAAGCGATGATCTTCTCACACACCCATGGCTCGCAAAACAATGGAGCATCTCCATATTCATGCAGATAATTATTGAAATACCTCTGTGTTTTTTCTTTGTCTTCCTCCCACCATGCTCGCATTGTGCTCATGTCATGAGTAGACGTAGTACAAACGCTTCGATAAGGAGTTTTCTCCAAATGACCGAATTCCACATTGAATTCCTTCGGCATACGTTGGATCTCTAACGAAAGAATACCCAATTTGTCCATAACTTCTGGCACACAAGCCGGCACCATACCAAGATCTTCTCCACAACACATCATCGTTGTACTGTGGACCAACGTCGGCAGTTTTTCCATCGCCTGCTCAGCCCAGAATGAGTTGTGACGCTCAAAATAGAAATAGTTGTACAATCGGTTTATCTTGTCTCGCATATGAGGGTCCAACATTGCGTATGCTTCGCTGTTCTGCACGGTGATACGTGGATGATATTTCGTAGGATCTTGATAATCACGCACAAACAGCACTTGGCATAGTAGGCTCATCAATCCATCACGTATCTTTTTCTCAGCATTCGTTCCATATGGGAGTAAGGCCTTAATCTTACGCTGAGTATCAACTTCCTTACGCAACTTGTATTTGCCGTCAACAGATACCATATATTTTTGTTTAACGAGCAGTTCGTCTCCACCAAACAATCGGCGTAGGATTTCATCGTCTGTGTTTGGTTCACAGTACTTTTCTTCATCAAAATCTATTCCAAACGACTCTATCTCTTCTTTTGTCATTGGCAACGCAGGAGCGAACTGACCTAACAGACCCCAAACACAATCCTTCGGTATACGGAATATGCGGAAGAATCCGAGAATATGGTCGATTCTGTATGCGTCGAAATAATCCGACATTTTGCTGAATCGTGTTCTCCACCATGAATAATCATCTTTCTGCATCTCCTTCCAATTGTAGATTGGGAATCCCCAGTTCTGACCATAGATAGAGAAATCGTCAGGCGGAGCCCCCGCACTTCCGTTGCAGTCGAACAACTTTGGATATTGCCACACGTCTACACTGTTCAAATCCATTCCGATCGGGATATCCCCCTTCAAAGCTATTCCTATGCGGTGACAATATGCCACAGCCTTTTTCAACTGACGGTCCAAATGGAATTGCAGATAATAATAGAATGTTATTTTGGGATATGCCACACTTTGAGAGTCGCAAAGTGCAGACATTTTTCCGTCTGTATAGTTGGAGTAATCACCCCATTGAGCCGTCTCACACGTTCCAAATTTGTCTCGCAAGTATGAGAATGCCGCATACGGGCGAAGCCAATGCATGTTGGCATCATAGAAAGCCTTGAACTCTTTGCTTTTAAGCACGTCTTCTTTGTCTCGTTCAAACATTGTCTGAAGAATGCTCATCTTCCACTCCATCACCTTTTCATAGTCGACTGTTTCGAGGGAATTGAGTTCATTGCGCATCTTGTCGTAGTCATACTTGTTTGGCACTTCCCCACACTCTTCTATTGAGATATACATCGGATGAAGGGCGAAGGTAGAAATAGCGCTGTATGGATATGAATCTTTCCAAGTATGCAGGCTTGTGGTGTCGTTTATAGGAAGAGTCTGTATGATACGCAATCCCATAGCTTTGGCGAGATCAGCAAACGGTTTCAAATCAGCGAACTCACCGCATCCGAAACTCTTTTTAGTGCGCAAAGAGAACACTGGGATCGCGACACCCGCGCCTTTGAAGTCAGGCAAATGGAAATTAGGGACCCCATCGTTTACAATCACAAGAGAATAACTTCCCTTAGGCAGTTTAAATCTACGGTTTTCACCATCTTCCCAAGCGAGTATGGCTTTTGTCTTTTTATCTCTGATGACGTATTTGTATTCTGCTGTTTTCTTTAATTTGCTTCCCTCAGCCACGCACCACATATATGGAGCACCAGCACAAGAAAGTTCCATTGCTTCGTCTTCCTTCCATTTTCCCCATTGGCTTTGGTCGCCAATCAAACATAGTTCATGTTCGGTGAGTAGGTTGGGCATTGTGACAGAAAAGATAGCAGGCAGGCTTTTCTTTGACATTTCAAAATTTGAGGCATGATGACAGACAGCCTCCGTAAACACTTTGGTGTTCATAATGTTTTTAGGAGAATCTGTCACACCATATTTGTCAACCACAGCGATTTTAATATTCTGTTTTGTGACGAGTTCTATTTTTCTCGACATCCAAGGTTCCTGACGGGTCACCTCCCCAATTTTATAAAAATATGAATATCGTATATTGCTACGGTTGACATTAACAGTCAGAACCCAACCTTCTGAAGTCTCCATCATTGGAAGAGCATTCTCCTCCGTAAAGCCAAGTTCGTTGCAAGCTCCTACAATATATATCTGGTCGGCGATAATGCCGTCTGCTTTCAATATGAATGTTATTTGCGACATAATATCTCTCCTTTCGCTTTTTGAATATATAGTATATGCCAAAGTTAAGAATTTTCCAAAAGAATTTGAATTCTAATGCCGCAAAACTTTCATCTGAGATTTGAAAAAACTTACGTATACAATAAGGTTCAATCATATTTCATGTATATTTTTACGTTTTTATACTTGCGTATATAAAAAATACTTTGTAAACTTGCATAAAATTATCAGAAAATTTTGAGTAATCACTCACAACTTTTTACACCTTGTCAAAGATGCGAAAAAAAATGCGAAGAGGATTACGCATATATCAAACTGGTAATCATAAACATAAAGGAAAAACTTTACGAAACCTCTCAAAGGGATTTAATATTAATTGAAACTAGTTCTAAATATTGTTGTATTTAGGGCTGGATAATGGGATATAGTGAAAAATGCGGGTCTGTATCCTTATTTGATGAATATTTATCCATTTTTGATTGGGACATAACTACATTATTTAATTTATTATCTAAAAAAATGAATCTGATTTCTTTTTTAGGAAAGAGGTTTAAGAGATTCTTCTCTTCAGGGCAAAAAGTGCCTACCTCACAGTTTCGATGGCTCATTTTGATGGGCGTATTGTGTATTGTGCCTTGGCAGAAAGCGGAAGCAGGCATTGGCGACAATGAGTGTTGGCAAAATAACTACAACACCATTTCATGGAACTCATCAACCGGTTGTATCCAATACAAGGTACGCTATTGGCAGAACTGGGGAGCTTGCGGTGTTGGAAAACACTGGAGTGGTTGGAGATCCGATGAGGGAGGAATAAAAATCAAACAAAAAAGCAATCCCGAAAAAAACTGGACTATAAAGTGCAAAGAAGAAGGTGATATCGACACAAACGAGCCAGGAGGTAGCGTAAAGAAAGATATCGGAAATTCATACAATGAATACTACGTAGAATGGGAGACTCCTATAAGCCAAAATGATTTAGGACAAGAAAAGCTCACAGTTAATTGTTATGGAACCTGGTGGCGTTATGGAGGCGAAACATGTGATACAGATTGTGATGTTGATGCATACTACTATTTGAACACAAAATTCTCAATGGGAGAGTACACTATTGACAATCAAAAAGATGTCAATTATTGCGACTATTATTACAATGGATCCATAGTACCTGCCATTCATGTTCACTGGAAACATAACCGTCCTTCCAATGAAAGCAAATGGAGTAGTGAAATAGGTTTGTGGGAAAGTTCAACCAAGCAAAAGAGCGAAACACTTAACAAAGAAATAATAGGAGATATATCTACAAATGCAACCAGTGGAGATTTTTACTTCCTAGCAAACAACAATTTCTTAGTGTCTTCTAAGTCATTTTATATTCACCAGCAATATAATCCATCAAAGAATTCAAATTTACACTACACAACCGAAAGTGGAGTCGTAAATTTGAGTGCGTTTGCTCAAGTTGAGGAACTTAAGGTCACACCAAATGTCAACAACAAAACAATCACGTTGAACTGGAAAATACCTCAGGTCTCTTCTACAGACAAAAACGTTGAAAGCTGTCCGTTTTTGGTAATAATAACGAACCAAAATACAGGAAAAACTTTCGAAAAGGAAATTGATTATTCACAAACCAAAGGCGAATATGAAATGACCTACGAGGTCGGAGAAATCGACGAAACGACTTATGAGATATCAGTCGGCAGAAAAAAATCGTACGAAAATTCTTCATGGAAGAAAAACTTTGTTAAAAAAAGCAACGTTACGATTAATACAAACCATTGCTATCCTGATGGAGCCTCAATTGAAAAGTTATCTTCAAATGGAGAAGATTATATACATATCACATGGAATCAAACAGGAAGTATTTGGACAAAAGGCACTGAATTTATTATAAACAGAACAAACCTCACGTCTTCATCTAACTATACATACTATTTGTCGGAAGAAGATTATTTGAAAAACGAATTTGACGACAAACTAATACAACAATGTCAAAAGTATAAGTATGAAATAATCTTTACTCCAGGAGGTGAATACGCAAAGAAGACAATTGACTTTGCCAATCCACTCACATCTATCCACGTAGAATCGTTGAAAGATCTAAAGGTTTCAAAAGGTTATTATTCTGACAGAGTTGATTTAAGTTGGCAGTCGACGGGAGAATTCGATGAATTTGTTATAGAGCGACGTGAGAGCGACAACAGCATGTCGAATTACAAAAAAATCCAATCTATTGGAGGATTGAACATTTCTGAATATACCGTGGAGGATCGCTCATGCCAACCCGGTGTAGTATATTCTTATCGAGTGTATGGATTGAAAAAGTGTACTGATGCGAAATATTCGAGCCAAGACACCTTGTATGGATACGGATTTAGAACTCCTACAGGAAATTTCTATGGAAGAATCGCCTTTGAAAATGGGCAGGCTGAAGAAGATGTTGAAGTTCGTCTGGAAAACGATGACAATTTACAGTCTTACGCATTACGTTTTGATGGCAATGGTACTGCATATACAACGACAAACACAGTGCTAAAAACAGGATATCCGTTAACTATGCAGTTGTGGATAACTCCAGACACAATCAATAGTGACACAATGTCTCTAATCAACGTTGCAAATCACTATAAATTAAGACTAGCAGACGGGAATGTAATCTTTAGTGTTGGAGATGCCTTCGTCAAAACAGAAAATCAGCTGACATCTGGTCAAAATGTTCATGTTAGTGCTACAGTAGAAAACGATTCAACCATACGAATCTACTTAAACGGTGACTTAAAAGCCGAAAAGACAGGTTTGAGATTTACAAATATTGGCAATTCAGACATTATAATCTTCGGTGAAAACTACAAAGGAATTATTGATGAGATTCGGTTATGGAGCAGATCTTTAAGAGCGAATGAAATAAAAAGAGATTATACTCGTTATTTGACCGGAAATGAAGATGCATTAGATGCATATTATACATTCAACTTTATGACGAATGATGAATTTTACGATCTAAGTTATAGAGGCACGGTGTTTAA
>CAMJFV010000084.1 GCA_946405045.1 uncultured Bacteroidales bacterium
AGTCCGCCCGCACTAACGACGACCGCATCCGTCTGACTCTTGCCGCATACAATGCAGGTCTTGGACATATACGTGATGCCCAGACATTGTGTGAACTGCATGGAGATAATCCGGCTGAGTGGAAAGTGGTGAAAAGATATGTCAGACTACTCGCGTCCCCAGACTATTATAACCTGCCATCTGTGAAGTGCGGATATCTTCGTGGCTCAGAGACAGCCGATTATGTGGACGATATCATGGATTTGTACGCTACATACAAAAGGAAGTTTAAGAAATAATCGAGATCAGAATCTCCACAGGAATCATCAATCAGCAGAGCCGACCTCAAATTTATTGATTTTATCACGCCATTTCTGCGACACCAGAACAGATTGCTGAGTGTCCATATCAAAAGCACACATCACTCCATGACAGACGGTTTTGACGTGTCCGTTGTCTCTATCCACAATCATTTGTAGCAGTTTGATGCTTTTGTTTCCTATTTCAGTGATTTTTGTGCGGACTTCAATATTATCATTCATGAAGATCTGCTCGACGTAGCTGACATTGATATTCACTATCACAAACTGAGCGTCTCTCCAATCCACTTCACCATTGTTCATCGCCTCAAAATAACGTACTTTGCCATAATCCAAGAATGATATCTGCGACGCGTTGTTGACATGACCGAGTTGGTCGATGTCGTTGAATCTTATCTGTATGCCGACACTATGGTTGAAGTGCATGTTTTCTAAATCTTCCATCTTTCGTATTTTTCTGTATTAGCCATATCTACCTGTGTCAGAAATGTACCGCCGACAACACAGTAGAATCAATATCAAATTTTTCGTGTATCTTTTTCAATATCTCACTGCGACGCATCATCAGTTCATTGCTCGCAGCCGGAGAAAGCATCGTGACGTACAACTGTTTGTTTTTCATCATCATTCCCTGCGTATATTGCACAAACTCCTCCCCGACTAGTTCCGGCCACACTCTTTCGATGTCGAGAGCGAGCATGTCTTCATCGATTTTCACTCTGTGCACGTATTCATGCAATATCGAAGATATCGTTGATGCGTTTTTCCTTTTCATTTCTCCATTATTTTCACCGCCTTATCCTCGCTCATTCCATCATTCTCATTTATCTCGTAGACGGTGTAGGAAATATTCTCCGTCTTTTCAAGAAGCAGCGTTATATGCTCTCTGTTTGTATCTGAGATAAACACCTGACCTGTCCGCTGGGAATCACTGATAAAATCGATGATTCTTGCCATACGATGCTCGTCAAGTTTGTCGAAAATATCATCGAGAAGAAGGATCGGTTTGACGTCGCTCTTCGCCACAAACATATCAATCCATGCAAATTTCAAAGCAAGAAGCATCGTCTTCATCTCTCCCTGCGACGCAATTTTCTTGATCTTACGTCCAGTTCGCTTGAAATTATAATCATCACGATGCACTCCCCATGTAGTGAAGCCTCGACGCTGGTCTTCCCCACGAAGCGAGCGGAGCATGGTGAGATAGTCCGACTCCATCGCCTGTGAACGGTATTCTATATCAACACCCTCACCCTCTTCCGTATCGTAGGATATCCTGCGATACACTTCATCCACCTTTCCTTTGAACGAATCAATAAACTGCTGTCGCGCATTACGTAGGAACATTCCCGCTGACGCCAGTTTCTCCTCGTAACTCTCAAATATGATCGGATCGACGTAAGTCTGCGATGTCAACAATGCGTTTCTTCCACGCAAAGCGTTTTTATAGACGAGCAAAGCGTCCAGATATTTACGGTCGAACTGCGAGATACAGCCGTCGATAAACTTGCGTCGCTCTTCTGAAGCTCCCTGTATGATCTCAATATCCTTCGGAGCCACCAATATCGCAGGAATCAAACCAATATGGTCTGACACTTTCTCATACTCCTTGCCATCTCTCTTGAGCATCTTCCTTCCCTTGTCGAGTGCGCAAGAAATCTCAAATTCCGATTCTGCACGGTGATAATGAGCTTTCAATTGGAAGCCTGACTCACCGAAAGTGATATTATCCTTGTCGTCACGGTTCGACGGACTTTTGGAGAAAGACAGGTAATAGATGGAATCGATAATATTAGTCTTGCCGACACCGTTTTTGCCGATGAAGCAGTTGATATGCTTGGCAAAAGTGAGGTCGGATCTACGGATATTGCGGAAATTATATATAGACAACCTATGTAGAAACATACTCCCGTCTACTGGATATTACTCGTCGTCCTTTGGAGTGAGCGGAATAATCTTTTTTGCTTTCTTTGCGTCATGCTTAGCATATGCCTCCACAATTTTCTGCACGAGTTTGTGGCGAATGATATCTTTTGCATTAAACTCAATCTTAGCCACACCATCAATATTCTTCAGCACACGTAAAGCCTCACCCAAACCTGAACGTTCACGTGCAGGAAGGTCGATCTGGGTCATATCTCCCGTCACGACGATCTTACTGTGTTCTCCCATACGTGTAAGGAACATCTTAATCTGCTGAGTGGTAGTGTTTTGAGCCTCATCAAGAATGATGAAAGCGTCGGAAAGAGTACGTCCACGCATAAATGCCAACGGAGCAATCTGGATTATACCGTTCTCCATATACTCTTTCAATTTGGCTCCTGGAATCATATCCTGCAACGCATCGTAAAGAGGCTGCAAGTAAGGATCAATCTTTTCCTTCATATCACCGGGAAGGAAACCGAGTTTTTCACCTGCCTCCACAGCAGGACGGCTCAACACAATCTTCTTGACCTCCTTGTTTTTCAACGCTCTTACAGCAGTGGCGATCGCGATATACGTCTTTCCACTACCAGCAGGACCGATAGAGAAGATAAGATCGTTCTTCTCGTAAGCAGCCATGAATTTTTTCTGAGTAGGAGTGCGGGCAGTGATCGGTTTGCCGCTTATACCATAGATAATCAGATTGTTCTCCACCTGAATTTTAGGTTCACTTCCCTTGATATAGTCGATGATAACCTCTTCCGTCAACTTATTGAAAGTGGCGCAGTATTTTTCAAGTTTGCCAATCACCTCCTCGATTATAGCGATTTCCTCCTCATCGCCATGGATTTTGATTGCCGTACCTCTGGCTACAATTTTAACTTTGGGATACAAATCCTTGATCAGACGGATGTTAGAATTGTTAACTCCGTAGAAAATAGTGGGGTCAGCCACTTCCAGTTCTATGATTTTTTCTATCACTCTCTATGGTATAAATCTGTGTTTCGACAAAAATACTTCTTTTTGGGGAAAATCAAAAATGCAAATAGAAAAAACAAAGGAGACGTCGAACCCGACGTCTCCATAAAATCAGTAATTCATCTTTACTTAGAGAAGATATAATATGTCAAGTTGGCATGAAAGTTTCCAATCCAGTCTTTGCCAGATACACAAGACCAACTAAAACTATGATTCAAATCGTAACCTATGCCTATTTGGAATTGTTCTCCAATATTCAAATTCATGCCACCACCAAAAGCAAATATAGGATCCATACCAAACCTATCTATAGTGGCATCCAAAATACCATAAACCTTTGGAGCCAAGCCAAATTTTTCCGCAAGTTGGAAATTGAAACCTACACCAACCGGGACTTTCAAATACTTCTCCTTGACTATAGGTTCAAAGCCTCCAGAAGACATAACAATATCATAAGGATCAATCGTTCTATCCTTATATGCATAAGAATATTGTTCCAATGAATAAAGGATACTTGCGTCGATAAACGGATAATTATTTCCTGAATTTTTAAAACGATGTTCGTATGCGACACCTACATTGAATCCAATCTTACTATAGAAATCAAACAAAATATCCTGCTTAGATAAATGACTAAGATTGCATCCTCCCGTCACACCGAAATAATTCTGTGCGGAAGCACATACACTTGCCAGCGCTAAGCCAGTTGTAATTAAAAATTTACCTTTCATAAACTTAATTTATAAGGGGAGCAAAATCCGCATTTAGCACCAACTCAACTATCAACACATCACACAAACAAATCAGATTAAATTAATGTATATTCGACAGAAGTCCCCAACGTTATTGATTATCTCTTTTCTAATTCGCATTTGCCATTTATTGAATAATTTTTTCATTGACGTTGCAAATATATGGTATCTTTCATATAGATGTTTTTCTGTGCCACAAAAAAACGACTTTTTTTTATTTTTTAACATACTAAAAGAGGCACCGCAATGCGACGCCTCTTTTTGATACACCATCTGATATTTTATCTTTTCACGTAGACAGGACGAATGCAACGTCCACCACTACGTCCACTGCTTGCGATTTTAGGTCTGGACTTTGAAAAATCCAGAGCATATGAGAAATTACCATTATCGTATCCCGTAGAAGTCCAATAATTGCCGG
The DNA here is from genome assembly GCA_946405045.1 of uncultured Bacteroidales bacterium. GTDB lineage: Bacteria > Bacteroidota > Bacteroidia > Bacteroidales > Paludibacteraceae > UBA1723. Next base: position 4,374 of record CAMJFV010000084.1, read on the forward strand.
TTTCATCAGTATCATAAATCTGAGAGCCAAAGAAATAACCGTTTGCAGGAAGGAATATAAAACCTCCATTAGGTCCGGTCACCTTATATCCTTTCACTCCACTCTTCAATCCCCATTCCCATTTACACTTCTTGATCAGTTCATCTGCTTCTTCTCTTGTAGGCATTCGCCAATTCTTACCCAACTTTAACGACACCACATCTTTGGAAGGAAGAAGCACATTTTTCGAGTCTATCACTTTCATAGATCTCAACTCAGAAAGAGAATAGGAATAAGTGGCTGAATTATTAGCCGTGTAGTTTGCCTTTTTTTTCAACTCACCCCATGCATAATAATTACCAAATTGCTCTGGCTTATTAGCTCCCAAATTACAAGATGCCCATTTAACAGACAGACCCATGTCGACAACTCGAAATTCATCTTCATCTACATTCAGAGTCTCAACAATATTGTCGCTTGCGACACTGCATTGTTGCTCCGAAAGAGACGCCGTTACCTTCTCTATATCCGCGTTTGAATTACATGTATCTCCACACCCTGTAAAAGGCAGGACACATATAGTTCCAACAAACAATCTTACATTTATCATATTAGCCCTCATATTATCCTTTTATCACATAAAACTAACAAAAAAACAATCATAGAATAGCGATTAAAATATTTTTATAATGTGACTGAATATATCATTATTTTTTGAATATGCTGTTTTTCAACATGTTCGATGCATTTTCACTACCCAGTTTGACTGCCTTTTCGTAATATTTTTTAGCCTTATCAATCTTTCCATTATGCTCATAGTGGAATGCCAGATTTTCAATTGCAGGAAGGTATTTTTCATCAACAGAAATAGATTTCAGAAATAATTTTTCTGCCTCCTCCGGTTCACTTTTATACACATAAGCCAAAGCCATGTAATTATACACATCAGCTTGGTTTGGATTCTCATCAAGAGCTGTCTCCAAATTTAGTATAGCGTCATCTAATTCACGATTTTCTATCTGCATAACAGCCAGATTTCTACGGGCTGACACATAATGCGGATCCAGAAGTACGGCATGTTCAAAATTAGCCTGGGCCTCATTGTCATTTCCCAATGCACGGAACGCACACCCCAAAGCGTTGTGGAGTTTGGCATTTTCTGGAATGTATTCCATCTGTGTTCTAAGACGTGAGATTGCCAACGATGCGTTTCCTCCATTCATAAGGACATCTGCTGAGCCGACCAAAGCATCGACATACATACTGTCAAGAGCTATAGCCTGATCGTAGCTATACTGAGCAAATGAAGAATCCTTCAAACCAAGATATGCATCGCCTAAATATTTAAGGACAACCGGATTTGTCTTGTCTTTTTTCATATATGCTTCACACATCTCCTTTGCTGTATTCCAATCTTCATTTTCACATGCTTCCTGTATATCCTCAACAGTAGCGTTTGAAATGTTCTTACAAGAAGACAACATTGTCATCACAATAGCAATCAAAAAAAATACTTTTTTCATATTTAGAACACTTTTTCTACAAAAATAGTAATTTATTTAACACTTTTACAGCATAACGCGTTATAATTGTTAACATTTATTAACAAAATTTCACAATGGGTAATATTCTATATAAAAAAGCGAAGTCTTACGACTCCGCTTTTTCACTTTCTTCAAATTCCAGCATCTGCTTTCACGAGATATTAATACAAAAAAATTATCTCAAAAAGCGTGCCAAAGCATCCATTCTTCATTCTTCACATTTAATTCTTAATTTCTAATTTTTTCATACGCCTCATTAATTTTAGCCATCATCGCCTCACACTCCTCCACTCTGTCTGCATTCTTCGGCAAATCCGGATGATGTTGCAATGCCAAATTGTGATAGGCTTTTTTGATCTCCACGTCGGACGCACCTTCTTCCAAACCCAAAATAGCAAAATAGGCTTTCAATTGTGAGACGGGAATGCTTTTCTTCGACGTATTTTCTCCAGACTCATCATCTTCAAATTCCGTACGCAATGTTCCATAACGTTTTATAAAAAAGTCAAAATAAATTTTATTGAACTTCAATTGCTTCATTATATCCATCAGCAGATTCCATTCATCATTATGGATTCCGTCGTCTACTATCGCCAATTTAAATAGTTTTTCCACAAAGAATTTACGATATGACATAGATTTTCGCCAAAGATTCATGTACGCCGCCAAACGTAAAGATTCGGAATCTCCATGCTTTTCTTCGTAAATATATTCTATCCAAGAAGGATCCATTCCATACCATCCTTTCATCATTTGCGTCTGACTTTCTTTTGCATCTGGATTTAGCATACACACCTGTCTAACCAAAGGCATAATTCTAAAAGAGAACACATTTTGTGTTATTGTATCGTAATTACGTTTAGCTTTCTCTTGAGTCATACCAAGCGTTTCCTGGATTCTTCTGTTTGTCCATATTTCTCGATAGAAAATTATAATCCCGATACCAAGAAGAAATCCAATAAAATAGATACATACCATAAGACCCGTATTCAGGCCTAACATGTCAAAAAGATGCTCAATCTTTCTGGCGCTAAATACACTTATAAAAATAAAGATGAAAAATATAACAAAACCAAAGTCTTTGATGGTTCCTGATTTTTCTTCTATGGATTTATATCTATCTACAAATTCACTATCAGTTAAATTCTTTCCATTCATTCTTCACTTTTAATTCTTAATTTCTAATTTTCTCATACGCCTCATTGATCTTCGCCATCATCTCCTCACACTCCTTCATTCTGCCAGCATTCTTCGGCAGATCCGGATGATGCTGTAAGGCAAGACTATGGTAGGCTTTTTTGATTTCCTCGTCAGACGCATTTTCTTCCAAACCCAAAATCGCATAGTAGGCTTTCAATTGTGAGACGGGAATGCTTTTCGTCGACGTATCGCCACCAAACTCATCTCCTTCAGATTCCGTACGTAATGGTCCATAACGTCTGGCAAAAAGGGAGATATAATTTTTATTAAAATTCAACTCATTCAGAATTTCCATCATCAGTTTCCACTCGTCATTGTGGATTCCGTCTTCCAAAATAACAAACTTGAACAGAATTTCGGCAAACGCTTTTTTATCCGAAAGTATCTGATTTTTCCAATAGTTTCTGGAATCTTCTAAATCCAGTTCTCCATATTGTCTTTTTACAAAATACTCCTCAATTTTAGCGTCGTCAAAACCATAC
>CAMJFV010000085.1 GCA_946405045.1 uncultured Bacteroidales bacterium
ACAATGTGAAATGTGCCCGAGAATCAAAATAATCTTTGAAAATCGTAATGAATTATATAATTTTGCAGAGTTTTTTGAAAAACGCCATGGATATAAACAATCAAGAGACTATCAACTTTATAAAGTCAGCGATTCTTTTTTGTCGTGTTATCGAGCAATCTGCCGACGACACTTCTAAGGATTTCGCTAAAAAACTTGCGGGATCATTGGCTGGCTTATATGCTGCGACTGTCGACCTTCCTTCTTACGATGAGGAGTACGACAATATCGAACTTGAATGTAAAGTGACGGAGGCTATGTACAACTCTGTCGTGCAAATTGTCAGCGACAAACTTGGTGCACACGACGATTTTCTGACCGTCGACCACGTTGACATGCAATACAGCGATACTCCTATTGTAGTCCATGTGTCGGAAGACATCGCCGATATCTATCAGGACATCGTCGATATGACACATCGAATCCAGAGTGCAGACAACGCAATCATGTGTGCCGCTCTTAAAGAGTGTGTGGATCACTTCCACGAGTTCTGGGGACAGTGTCTTACCCGCAGTTTGGGTGCTCTCCATTCTTATATATCAGCACCAGACGACGAAGAAGAAGATTGACAACAAATGGGACAGTTTGCTGAATCTATAACCAAAGAAGAAATCCAGCAGTTGCCGTACGCATCTTTCGACGGCGACATAATCGTCGTGTCAAAATTCGACATGGTGAAGGAGGCTGTCGACTATTTGAGCAAGCAAAAAGTACTTGGTGTTGACACAGAGACAAAACCTGTTTTTGTAAAAGGCAAGACCAATCAAGTGGCTCTCTTACAGATAAGCTCGGAGCAACGCTGCTATCTGTTCCGTCTCAACCTATTGAACATTCCTGAATCAGTGGCTGAACTTTTTGCGAACCCTAACATCACAAAGATTGGTCTCAGCCTTCACGACGACTTCCGCCAACTCCGCAGACGCATGCCAGACTTCAAATGCGAGAATTATGTGGAGCTACAGAGCTACGTGGAGAAATTCGGAATCAAAGACAAAAGTCTGCAGAAAATATACGCTATAATCTTCAAACTCCAAATCTCAAAACGTCAGCAGACTTCCAACTGGGAAGCCAATCCGCTCGACCATGCGCAGATCAAATATGCGGCTCTCGATGCCAACGCTACACTCCAAATCTACAACACGTTGAGTCAGAGCGAAGAGGGCAAGAGATTCCCTGCCGAGCATCTTTCTTCAGCTGTATTGGAGCAAATGCAGCTGGCTCAGCAAGAACGTGCAAAAGAGAAAAAAGAAAGACGCGAGAAAAGGAAAGCCGAACTTGAGAAAAAGCCGAAAGTGGTCGTGCAGAAAAGTCCGGAAGAGATTTATGAGGAAAACATGCAGTCAATCTCCCGTCTTTACAAGAAATTCCAGGGACATCGTCCTTCTACAATCACTCCGATCGCACAGGCTGGATCTGGCAGACAATATTTCATTGTAGACGGAGAGTCTGGCAAATATGTAGCCACTATAGGAGAAACAGTGGAAGAGAACAATGCTTTCATATATCTCGCAAGACAACTGAAAAGAGCAGGTGCATCGGTGCCAAAAGTATTCCACGTCTCCAAAGATAAGATGATCTATCTGCAGACCTACTGCGGCAACGACTCATTATATAAAGTGCTCGACAGATTCCGTCAGACAAACGAATATTCCAAGACCAGCATCCGAATGCTTTGCAAAGTGATGTCAGACTTGGCAAGAATACAGTTTGTTGGAGCAAAGACAGTGGATTTTGCCAAATGTTATCCAGAATCAGAATTCTCAAGAGATGGATTGATGGCTGACTTTGCCAAATTCGAGACATACTTTGTAAAGAAGCATCCGATAGAATACTCAGAATCCCGTCTGCACGATGATTTCGAAAAGATGTGGACAACGATGAGTGAAATCCGAAAAGACGCATGGGGATTCATGTACAGAGATTTCCAGTCTCGCAATGTCATGGTGAAATCAGGCGGATTATGGTATATTGATTTTCAGGGAGGACGACGCGGACCTATCTGGTATGATCTGGTATCGTTTGTTTATCAAGTAAGAGCGAAATATCCAGAATCCGTTAAGACGCAGATGATCTCCGTCTACTTGAAATCGATAAAGAAATTCATCGAGATCACAGACGACGAATTTTACGGCAACCTCTCATTCTTTATCCTGACCCGTATGGTCCAAGTGCTTGGCACATACGGACTCCGTGGTTTGGAAGAGAAAAAAGAGACATTCCTCGGACAGATTCCAGATACCTTGAAAGTATTGGGAAACGTTGTCGACAAATTTGAGTCTGAATATCCGGAACTTATAAAAGTCATAAAAGAAGCGACGAAGCATTATGGAGAATAAGGAATTGGTAGTCAAAGTGTTCAGTTTTTCTTATAAGAAAGGAATTCCTGCCGACGAATCAGGCAACGGAGGAGGCTATGCTTTCGACTGTCGCGCTGTGCACAACCCAGGCAGATACGAAGAATACAAGCAACTCACTGGCAGAGACAAGCCTGTGATTGATTTCTTGGAGAAAGACGGTGAGATTCTCACATTCCTTGATTCTGTTTGGGCATTGGTAGATTTCCACGTCGCACGCTATATGGAGCGAGGATTCACAAGCCTGATGGTAAGTTTCGGTTGTACAGGAGGACAGCACCGTTCAGTCTACTCAGCACAGAAGACAGCAGAGCACATCTCTGAAAAATTCGGAGTGGAAGTGAAGCTGGAACATATGGAACAGCATATCAAACAGACGTTTGAGAGAAGAGGATAATGGTTGCAGACGTATATTCACACGTCTGAACATATAGTCCTCCCCCATTCTCTATAACCAACAATCCATAACCCCAAAAGACAATGGATAAAAGCGAAATCATAAAAATAGTGGTAATATCACTCATCATCGTCGCACTGCTCAACGCGATTGGGATGAGTAGCAATATCCACATCAAATGGATGTTGAAATTGTTCACTGGGTTTTCATTGTTCATCGTCATATTATATTGGAAAACAATTCCATACAAAAACAAACTCAGCGACGACAATCTAAAAAAGTTTGAGGCAGTCGGCAACATTTGCGACCCCATCTTCAACCTGTTCACGAACCTGCCAAAAATCAAATTGGGAGAATATACAGAAATGAATGTAGCACCATTGGTGGTTTGTGGAATCCTGATATTGATTTTAATGATGCTGTAGAAATAACACAACCATTTCTATGATCGAAAAACATTGACAATATAAAAGCACCTGCAGTGGCATTTCCAGCGTATCACTCGCAAATCGCAGATATTTTTCTTAAATTTGCAATTGGATTGTGCACATCATTGATGATGTTTATTTTATACCACTAAACCAATAAAATGTGCACATTTAAAAAAATGATTAAATCAACGAATGCGATATGCAAAAAAGCAAAAGTCTAAAAAAAGAATTAATACGAACAATATTTCTGTTTATATTGTGCATTTTTCCTATGGGAGAAGCATTGGCACTGCCTTTAATATCAGAAACTGACTTTTCTGTCGCGGAAGGCACCAATGATTATTATTCCGTCGATATGATAAATGGATTTGGAAACTCTATAGTTCCTCAAATTTCTGTGGAATCCATTCCTTTAGCAGATGGCACAGAATCAACAAGAACGGAATCTGATTTTATGGATGAGCCACATTATGCGATTACATCCAATCCTGCCCTATTGGATAATATAAGATTAGACAATTACGATTGGGGAGGACTTATTTTTTCTGCAGGAAAAGGTACAAACAAAATAAGCGAAGGCACTAAAATTTTATCATACATCGTATCAGGGCTAAAAAATGGCGGAGAATACGAGGTAGTTGTTGAGTATTGCAATCCATTGTCTACTACTTATTTGAACACGTCAGGTTCTAATAGTGCCCCACATTTGACTGGTAGTTATCATTCGATGATCCAAGTGGGAGTTAACAATACAGAAACAAGCAGTGGAAAGAAATTGGTTGCGTTATCCAGCAAAGCAGGCACTTGTCTCGCCGCTACAATCAAGTCACCGACAGCAGAGCAATTGGAGCAGGAAGATGTCAGGCCAATAACAGACAACACGTTGACTGTCAATGTTTATATAAGTGATATGGGAGATGGGGAAGCTTTGATGATAAGGAGCATTCAGGTATACGCAGAACCAGAATTCGTTCCAGAGGCTGAAGACATCACAATAGCCCCATTCTGCGAGAATGATCCAAACAGAGCGACTATTTTGGATTCGGCTTTGGCTACTATTTCTTCTACTTACGACATCACATGGTACGCAGATACAATCACTCCGGAAAAGGGAATGAAGCCTAATGTGGCTGAAGCCGCTGCCTGCAGTGTACCTTATGTCTATTATTTTACAGTCACGGACAAGGAGACAAAGGCCGTTAGTAAATATTATACCTTCACATTTACAGTCAAAGAGACACCTAATGAAATTTTGGCCGAAATACCTTCATTTTGTGAATATATAAATGGAGCCATTTCATCTTCATATGATGCTACATCGGCTTCATTATTGCCTATTAGCACTAAGGGTTATGATGTGAATTGGTATAATTCTCCAACCATTTCCCCCGATAATGCAGCAAACACGGATCTTTCCACATTGGCTGGCAGCACATCTCCTTACGTATATTATTACATATTGTCTTATAATGGCTGTACAAACAAGCCAACAGCATATGACTTCAACATTAAGCCTCTGGTCAAGCAGAATGTGATAAAGGATAATGAATGTGACAAAACGACACTTACCGTTTTAACAGAACCTTCCGACGCAATCTCTACATGGAGCAACGGAGCAGAAGACAAGTCACTCATCTTCACAACTGAATCGGATGCTGTTGGCACTTATTCCGTTATTTCTAAAATGAAAGGCTATTGTGAGAGCGAGCCAAAGGACATAATCTCTGATTTCTACAAAACACCTGAAGCTTTGGAGGATTATTCTGTACAATACTTAAAGGCGGAAGGAAAATCTACAGATGGTGTGTTCTCAACAGACAAATTAATAGCTGGAGTAGCTGGCAAGACAGATGTTAACGCCACTATCCAATGGATTGGCCAGATGGATTCTTCGACACCTCCTGCAAACACCAATAATGCATCAGACACTCCTGCTAATCCTAAGGCAGATGATGTGAATGACCCGAACGATGAAACGCATTACTATTTTGCATATCAACAAATCGCTTATTCTGCCACAGTCACATGTCCAAGTAAGTTTTCCACAGTAGAGGTGAAAATATTAGGTGCACCTGAGCCTGAAGTCACTCCCGTCTCCTACTGTTTGAATGACACACCTGATCCCATTACATCTTTTGCGGCAACTACGACAGGTGGACCAACTGATACAAAGACATACTCTTTGGTATGGTTCGCTTCTGAAGAAGATTATCCTGCCAACCCATTGCCAGCAGCACCTACAATCACAACTGACAATGTAGGAAAAACATCATACTACGTCGCCCAATGGGATGATGCCAATCACAACAACATCAGTTCTTTGCGACATGTGGATGTCACTACTTATGGCGTACTTCAGCCATCTGTTCAGACACCAATAAATTTTTGTTTTAACGAAAATGTCTCTCAGTTAACAGCAGATGCCGCCACTAGTACAAATGAATATTACGTATCAAATGGATTCTTGTGGGGTGAAGTTTATCCTACAACAACTGCTCCAACTCCTAACACAGTTTCTGTTGGCACTGAAACTTACAAAGTACGTGCCACTTACACTACAACTACTTTATTCTGTAAGAGTGAACCGATTGAAATTACTGTCACTGTCTCTAAAACAGATGCACCGTCTCCTCAAACCATTCAGTATACCAAAGCTGATGCCATTGATGGCAAAACATTCCCTGCCATCAATGAAGCCAAAGAGCCATGGCTGGAAGAATCTGGCTATACCTATTACTACTCTAGCATGACGGATGATGCAAATGTTGCTGTTAGAGACTACATGGAAGGCATAATTCCAACTCCTGTTTACAACACGTCTTTATTAAATGGGGAATCTAAAGAATTGTACTACTATATATATCGCATTGACAATAGCAACAGCTGTCCAAGCGACACCGTGAAGATCACCGTGAAGATCAATGATGTTTTGTCACCTAATGTGAAGGATGTCTATGTCTGCGAGGGTAACACAGTGCCAGAACTGGAAGCAGGAATATCCATCATGGAAGGAGCTGGCAAAAACGAATCGGAATATAGTTTGAATTGGTATGGAACAGAAGATCCAAGAGATTTTGACGATCCAACGCCTCTCAATTCAGTAAGTCAAACTACATTCTCAACAGGCATCACCTCTGCAGTTGCCGTCAATAATGCAAAGACAACAACTCAATATTACGTAACACAAAAGGATAACACAACGGGAGCAGAAAGCGATCCTTCTGTAATCAACGTGGTTGTCTTGCCAAAACCAGTGATAGTGACTAAAGATGTCACAGTCAAATACGGAGAGAAAGTTGATTTGAATGAATGTTTTGAAATTGCAAACTCATCCGAAGTGGGAACCACTACTCCCACTTATGCGAAAGGCTCAAATATAGTTGAAAATTCAGGCACATATTCGTTCACAGTGGCTTATCCTGTTGACTATACAAGACCTCAGTACACAGTGGATGATGACCAATGCGTTAGTGAAAACTCGTATATCTCTGTTGTAATCGAGCAGCAAGACAGCACAGATAAAGGTAGACCTGAGCCAGAACTCCAAATTCCTAACTATTTTTCACCAAATGGAGATGGCGTGAACGACAAATGGACGATAGAAGCGCTAAAAGACGCCTATCCAAAATCCCAGGTTCAGATCTACAACCAAATTGGTAAACTAATAATAGAATATCTTGGTAAAGATTTTGATGGTTGGGATGGAACTTACCTTGGACAGCCAATGCCTTCTACAGACTACTGGTATAAAATTTACATCGAAGAAAAGAGAAAATATTTACTTGGCCACTTTACACTAATTCGATAAACTGTTAATTCTATATGAAATAATGGATAAGATGTTGTAGTAAAAACCAAAATCACGACAAAAACCGAACGTAATCGAAAAGATTTATCAACATTATCACCGAAAAAGCGAAAAAACAAAACGAAAATTTAGTAATAAGAAAAAAGATTTGTAATTTTGCAAACCAAATGAAAGCCATGGATAGATTTATCATAGACTTGAAGCATCTTGAGAAAGGAGTTTACAACTATCACTTTTCGATGACCGATGAGGATTTCGAAAAGATAGGAGGCTCGGAGTTTCAAAAAGGAGATGTGGAAGTCGACGTGGAGATGAGGGTTTCATCGGGAGATTCTTTCTCTTTCGACTTTGAGATAGACGGCACGGTGATTGTTCCTTGCGACAGATGTCTTGAAGATATGGAGCTTGAGATTTCCACAGATGGTCATTTCGACGCCAAGTTTGGCGACGGAGAATCAGATGATGAGTTGGTGTTCATCTCTGAGATCGACCAGA
>CAMJFV010000086.1 GCA_946405045.1 uncultured Bacteroidales bacterium
ATCTGGCACTCGATCTTTTTTCCGTTTTTCATATTGATCACACCGCCTACATATGTCGCTTTTGCATTTGATACAAAAACACTAAAACAGAATACGCAAAAAGCTAGAACTATATTTCTTAAATTATTCATAATCTCGTTGTGTTGTTAATTAGTAAACCAAAAAACCGACCTTTACGATAAAATATCGAATACTTTTAACATCTGTCTCATAAATATCTGAAGCAAAACCACCTACAAATCTTTTCATATTGAGTCCACTGCCGATATATATGATTTTTTCATCATCAAACATATAACCTACATTAAGTGTTGTCTCAATAGTAGGTGAAAAACAAATGTTGTCTTTTGCTTCACCCATTCCCTTTCTAAAACCAATCTGAGCCTTTATATCAGGAGCAAAATAGATACGTTTTACTGCCATCGGACACTGCACACCCATACCTGTCAGAGCAGAAAAATGTCTCGTTTCTGACGTTTCCGTTCCAATTGGCGTTAGAGTATTCATAGGCACAGCCCAATTCATATTATAACTATCCAATGTACAATCTATCTTACCATAATCAAACGCTATTGTCCAATATAAGAAATCAGTGCAGAAAAGAGAATATTCAAATCCGAACTTTACTTTATCGTTGTAAGTTGCCGTTTTTCTCCACGTATTGTCTTCCACGACAAATGGATTGCCAATCGGTGCCATAAATGAAAAGGCGACGCGATGAAAAGCATCCAAATCCAATACACGAAAACCAGAGTCAACTGTTTTCTTAACTTTAATCTTTTGGGGTTCAATCAAATCAGTAGATGTCAACTGCCAACCGTCATAAGTTTTCTTCCAAGTGCTGGTGAACTGCTTCTTTCCGTAACTGAAAGTGGCTGTTCCAGCGTCTCCATTCACAGAGACACTACCGATCTTTAACTGCTCAGGTTTCTGTATAGGAGACTTTATGTTGTCTGCCACCATAATTTTCAATCCCTCCACAGCGGCTCCATTTCTCAGCACATTGTTTGCGTCACCTGAGATATTTTTAAGCATCGCCGTCAATTGTTCCTCAGATAATGAAGTAATCATTTTTCGGGAGATAAAAGGCAACATTTCAGAGCTTGATTTACTGAACGTCTCCACATATTTCTCAACCTGTTTCTGTAGTCCTACATCATCCTTTGTTTTTGAAGAACTTACAGCACCAAGATTGTTCACGACCTTAACGATATCTTTAGACATAAGTGAGAAATTGACATTTTCACGGTGAAAAGCCTTCCATGTATTCATGCCGACAACCTCATACGTCTTCTCAGTTATCGTTTCTGTGACTGTCTGCTTCTTCTTGCCCACCATCTCCTCTTTAGTGATCGTTTTGTTGGTTTCCTTCAAAATCAACAATGGACCGCCCGAACTACCGGGGTCGACCTGAGCCGTATGCTGTATCACATCAACATGTGCACTGTCTGTAAGTTCCAGATTGCTATACCTTCCATTAGAGACGATACCGTTACCCAACTGCCATGAAGGCTCGTCTCCCAAGCCTGGGAATCCAGCCGACCATACAGTAGTGCCATCAGTCACCTGCTCTGTATGAAAAGGAAGAGGAACCATTCCTGTTTCAGAAGCGGGGAATTCTACAATAGCGATATCTGTTGAATCAGATTTCGCAATAACACCACAATTAGGAATAGTTTTGTCTCCGTCTTCAGTTTTAAACAACAATTGTACAGACTTAGCATCTCTCACAACATGTTTATTTGTGATAATGTAAAGTTTTCCGTTATCCGCCTTATACAAGAAACCTGAGCCAAAAGAGCCAGTTCCTTTCCGTAATTGACGGGCAGCAGACATATAAGAATTTGAAAACAAAGTGGACGCCATTTTCTCATAAGCCTCTGATTCTGCGTCTGTATAATTCTGTCTTACAACGCAAACGCTATTTTTTAAATCCTGCTGTGCATTCAATGTTGTAATAAAGCCACACGCACACAACATCACAAGAAGTACAATTTTTCTCATCAATTTTAAACACAATTAAATTACCATAAATTTTAACGTTGGTAAAGTTATATTTTTTTTGACGTGAGCGCAAAAAAACAAGTTGGAATTTATGAAATTCATTTTGTAATATTACGGCTTCATTATATTCGATATTCAAACACATGTCATACTTAATTATAAGCAAAACTATGTTGTTAAGAAATTTTAGCATTTTTTTTTGTGTTTATTGTTTGATTGTATGTTTTTGTTTTTTAGTTTTGCATCGGAAAAAGGAAAAAAATAGTGAAAAACCTTATTCCAGATTTTGGGAATTAATTATTAACTAAAATATCTATCAAAATGAAGAAGATTTTTAATCTTGCAGTTATCTTGGCTGCTCTTATGGGTGCAGCAACATTCACTTCTTGTGAGGACGACGAAGAGGATTCAGCAGAGAAGGCTGAAGCTGCAGGTCTAACTGAGATTCAGGTTGTTAAGGGTGGTGAGTACTCTGCTAGTGGTGCTGTTAAGGCTTTCACTTTCAAAGTAACTTCAGTTGAGGGTTCATACCTTTCAAAGGATCAGGTTGTTAAGCTAGAGATCGACGGTTTCGATGGTGAGCTTACACTTTCTGACGCTGGTAACTCTTACCTAATGTGGACTGGTTCTCAGTTCATCACAGCTAACACTGCTACTGCTAAGACTGACGCTAAGAGCATCGTAATGTGTCTTGCTTGCGCTAACTCAAAGGCTGACTACACAATCACTTCAGCTACAGTTAACGACACAATGAATAAGCTTGGTGCTCTAGAGACTAAGTTCTCTAAGAACAACCGTAAGGCTAACAAGTAATTGTAAGACTAAGTCTGAAAAACAAAGAGCTGCATCCTTTGGATGTGGCTCTTTTTAAATAAAATAAAGAAAATAGGATTATGCCCACAGTATTGATATTGTTTGGTTTGAGGTTCTTCTTTTATTCTGAAGATCATGAACCAATGCACGTACATGTACAAAGAGACAACAGCACTGCCAAATTTGATTTTTCTGGAAATGAAGTCTTTCTAGTATACAATCATGGATTAAGTGCCCAAGACATCAAAAATGCTAAAAAAATCATCGAAGAACACAAAGAAGAGTTCTCCAACAAATGGAAAGCTTACTTTGGAAAATGACACCCATATGGAAAAAATAGAAAAAGTTTGGTTTGAGGAAAACAAAATCTTCATAGAAACCAACAAAAATAAAAAATATAGCATACCCCTAGAAGTGTTTCCTACTCTAAAAGACGCGTCTGCAGAAGAACGAAGCGATTTCTATATTTGGGATGAAGCTCAATCAATAAGATGGGAATGTCTGGACGAAGATATTCACATATCTTCTTTTTTTAAAGAGCACAAACTCAACCCACAGAATCCAGTCGCAAAGCTATTCAGCGAGTTTCCTCAATTGAATGTAGCAGAAGTGGCAAATATGATTGGAATACACAAAAATTTGCTTGCTCAATACATTTATGGTGTAAAAACACCCAGCGACAAAATGATGCAAGATATCAAAGATGCATTACACCTTATCGGCAGAAAACTCCTAGCGATACAATAACAAACCTTTTCTTTTTATCAATCGAATTTTAATTAACTTTACGATTATGGGAACAGCAACAAAAAATTTAAGCATTGATCTGTCAATTGATAATTTCGACAAGATTAGCTTAGCTAGCAAAAAAAAATGAGCATCAGCCGTTTCATCTCCAATTTGATAAAAAAAGAATCAAAAAGCGAAAAGGAGAAAATATGGGAAACGTTCACATCGAAATGAAGTTTGCCGAGATCCCGACGACAACAAGTTCATCGAATGTGCAATAGACAACAAATGAATATATAATGATAATGAATGGGGACAAAAGACCTTTTAGCATTAGAACAGTATGAAGATATTGGCATTTTGACAGTATCGGATTTTTTGGGACAGTACGAAAAGAAACGACACAAAAACAGCACAAAAAACAGATAAAGCACCGTCTTTTAATATCATTTTGACAAAAAGAGCAATAAATCCAAACAAAAAAATCATTTTGCACGAATAACGGCTTTTTATCAAGTCTCAAAAATCATTTTGTACGTTTTTAAGTGTTTTTACTGACATTTTGTTAATCAAAAAGCCTTGTTTCTGATTAAATGTGCATAAATATTTTCATTTTGATATTAAAAAAGATTGAAAAAAGATTTCAAAGTCAGAAAAAAAATATAATTTTGCATCGTCTTTTTCAAGAAAGACAACAAAATACGTAATAAAAACAATTAATATAATCAGTTTAGTATGAGAAAACATATCTTCAACGCTGGTCCATGCAAGTTGTCAGACAGAACTTTGACAAACACTGCTAAGGCTGTGCTAGAGATGGGCGAGACAGGTCAGTCTGTACTTGAGGTATCTCACCGTTCAGCAGATTTTCAGAAAGTTTATGATGAGACAGTAGCTCTAATGAAAGAGGTACTTTCCATTCCAGACAACTACTCCGTTATCTTCGTCGGTGGTGGTGCAAGCTTGCAGTTTGGCATGATCCCTTTCAACTTCTTGAAGACTAAGGCTGCATACGTTAACACTGGTGTATGGTCGAAGAAGGCTCTTAAAGAGGCAGAGCTTTGGGGAGAAGTCGTAGAGATCGCATCTTCAGCAGACAAGAACTTCACATACTATCCAGAGCCAAAGAGCATTAAAATCCCTGCTGATGTAGACTACGTTCACATCACATCTAACAATACTATCCGCGGTACTGAGATTTTTGAGGATCTTGATTCTCCAGTTCCACTAATCGCCGACATGAGTTCTGATATCGCTTCACGTCCACTAGACGTAAGCAAGTACTTCATGATCTACGGTGGTTGCCAGAAGAACCTTGGACCTGCAGGTGCTACATTCGTAATCATCCGCAACGATTTCGTTGAGAAGGTAGCAGACCGTAAGATCCCTACAATGCTTAAATACTCTACTCACGTAGACAACGGATCTATGTTCAACACTCCTCCATGTGTATGTATCTACGCTATCCGCGAGACTCTACTTTGGATCAAGGAGAACGGTGGTGTTGAGGGTATGGAGAAGCTTGCAATCCAGAGATGCGACGCTCTATACAACTTCCTAGAGAACTCTACTGTGTTCACTCCAGTTGTTGAGGCTGGCTCACGTTCAAGAATGAACGTTCCATTCCTACTTCGTGGCAAGTACGCTACAGAGGCTCTTGAGAAGACATTCCTTGAGTTTGTTAAGACTAAGAACATCGTTGGTGTTAAGGGTCACCGTCTAGTTGGTGGATTCCGTGCTTCTATGTACAACGCATGTACAATGGAAGACGTGAATGCTCTTATCGCAGCAATGAAGGAGTTCGAGGCAAAAGTAAAATAAATCATCTATATGGGCTCACGGTTGTGCGTCCATTAAATGAATTGATAAATTTGGTAGAGACGCACGACCGTGCGTCTCCACGTTTTAATAGAAAAAATCATGGCAAAAGTATTAATCGCAACAGAGAAGCCTTTCGCAGCAGCAGCTGTAGAAGGAATCAAGAATATCATCAGCGGCGCTGGTTTTGAGATCGCTGTTCTTGAAAAGTATACAGAGAAGAAGCAGCTTCTTGAGGCTGTAGCTGATGTAGACGCAATCATCATCCGTTCAGACATCATTGACGCAGAGGTGATGGATGCAGCAAAGAACCTTAAGATTGTTGTTCGTGCAGGTGCAGGTTATGACAACGTTGACCTTGAGGCAGCAACAGCTCGCAAGGTAGTTGTAATGAACACTCCAGGACAGAACGCAAACGCAGTAGCTGAGTTGGTTCTTGGTTTGTTGGTTTACGCAGTACGTAACTTCTACAACGGCAAGAGCGGTTCAGAACTTCTAGGCAAGAAGCTTGGTATCCTCGCTTTCGGTAACGTTGGTCGCAACGTCGCTCGCATCGCTAAGGGCTTCGGCATGGATGTATACGCATACGACGCATTCTGCCCAGCAGATGTAATCGAGGCAGCTGGTGTACACGCAGTAAAGAATCAGGAAGCATTGTTTGAGACTTGCGACATCGTGTCTCTACACATTCCTGCTACTCCAGAGACTACAAAGAGCATCAACTACGACCTATGCAGCAAGATGAAGAAGGGAGCTATCCTTATCAACACTGCTCGTAAGGAGGTTATCGATGAGGCTGGCTTGTGGAAGCTTATGGCTGAGCGTGCCGACCTTAAGTATATCACAGACATCATGCCAAAGGCAGACAAGGAGTTCAAGTGCTTCACAGGCCGTTACTTCTCTACACCTAAGAAGATGGGTGCTCAGACAGCTGAGGCAAACACTAACGCTGGTCTTGCAGCTGCAAACCAGATCGTTGACTTCATCAAGAACGGTGTGACTAAGTTCCAGGTCAACAAGTAAAAAACGCTGACGTTAAAACCGACGTCGACACAATACAAAGCCGCAATTCATCTTATGGGTTGCGGCTTTTATTAATGTGAATTATAACCGCTTACTTTGAGAACTTCATACATATAATAAAATCATGGCCAATTCCTTTCTCATTGTCGTTTATATACTTTTTATCACATTGGTAGCAATATGCTTATTTTCGAACCTCAATTATTTATATAAAAGGTTATTGCAAAAGATTAAAACAAGAATACAGCAAGAAAAGGAATGGAGAAAAGAGAGAAAGATAAAGGAAAAGAAGGAACGAGAAGAAAGAAAAAAGGAGAAAGATAAAGGAAAAAAGGAAACTGAAGAAAAGAAAAAAAAGAAGGAAGAGGAGGAAAAAAAGAATAGAGAGGAAGAGACTAGGGAAAAGGAAAAATACAAAGACTACAGATACTGTATTCTCGTGTTGCTTGCAAAAATAATGAAAGCAGACGGAGATACGATGGAATGCGAATTAGACCGCGTGAAATCCACAATCCGAAGATATTATAAAACAAAAGAAGAGCAATACGAAGCGTTTAACACATTCAAATCCATATTAGACGACAATAATTACTTCTCTATTTGGAGTTCTCTAAACACCCAATTTGACTACACCGCAAAGTCGGAACTCATAATGGAGCTGCTGGCTGTGGCGTATTCCGACAACAACCTGAAATACGCAGAAGAGAAAGAGATTCTTCATATTGTAAGTCAATTGCGTATAACTTCAGATGAATATAAAAGCATATATTCCATTTTCATAGAGAAATACAACAAAGGATTCTATAGCGAAAAAAAGACAAAAAGCGAAGACAGAAAAGATCATTATTATAAAAAACAAGAGGAACACAGAAAATCCGACCACAGCAAGACTAACAAAGAATATTCTCACAATTCTCGTCAAATATCATCAAAAGAGAAAAATGCATATGCGATTCTTGGCGTGGAAAGCAATGCAACCGACGAGGAGATAAAAAAAGCCTACCGTGCTATGGCAATAAAATGTCATCCCGACAATGCCGCTTCCTTGGGCGACGAGGCGATCCGCCAGGCCACTGAATCCATGAAACAGATCAATATGGCGTGGGAAGTGGTGAAGACGGCAAGAG
>CAMJFV010000087.1 GCA_946405045.1 uncultured Bacteroidales bacterium
ACAATATAGGTTTAATCTGTCCAATAAGAAAACCAATCGGTTTGATATTCTATCTGATTAAATCCTTTGGTAAGATTATTTACTTAGCCACGGCACGAACGGCACGACCAATCCAACGGCCACCCTTCTCTACAGCATGTGACTCAGAGAAAAAGTAAACAGCCATTGCGAAGTCTCCAGAAGTCTCTGCTGCATCACATAATGTAGAAGACCAGAATCCTCCAATCATATCGTTTTTAACGACGTCGGCAGCACCTCTGACTCCAGATGCAGGAAGGAAGATTGAATTACCATTCTTTCCTACAACTTTATATCCGTTAACACCGTTCAACTCTGTCCAACTCCACTCACACTCGTCTACAAGTTCCTTACACTGTGCTACACTCGGCATCTGCCAAGCATCCCCCAAAGCAGCAGTAGCAGCATCATACTCAGTGCCAGCGATATCTGCACCAATATTCTTCCAAACTTTCTTTGCTGATGAATCAGCAGACACAGAATCTGGAATCATGTA
This sequence comes from uncultured Bacteroidales bacterium, assembly GCA_946405045.1. GTDB lineage: Bacteria > Bacteroidota > Bacteroidia > Bacteroidales > Paludibacteraceae > UBA1723. The sequence continues at coordinate 515 of CAMJFV010000087.1, forward strand.
ATATGAGTAAGTAGTGTCTGAATAGACTTCCTTAGAATCAGTCTCACCCCATGCAAAGTATTCGCCATATTTTTCTGGTGAATTAGCACCGACGTTGCATGAAGCCCATTTTGTACCACTAGTAAGGCCAAGGTCAACAGACTCTATCTTTGCAGAGTTCAAACCATCCACATTGTCATTTTTCTTTTGCTCGTTGTTCACACAACCTGTTGCAGAAATGAACAATCCCAATGCCGCAACAAATTTCAATGTTTTCTTCATGTTTTTAGCTTTTTAGTTATAACGATGTATAAACATCAAATCCTAATATATTTTCCAATTATTCACTACCAAGAGCCGCCGCCTCCGCCTCCGCCGAAGCTACCTCCGCCGAAACCGCCAAAGCCACCACCGAAGCCTCCGCCACTGCTACGACCACCGCCAAAGCCTCCGCCAAAACCGCCAGAGAATCCTCCCTGTGAGAACGGATCATTATAAGTGACACGACGACGTGGTCTGTAGTTTGTGTCGTTATTCGAACCTCCGCCTTTACTATTACGTCCGGCAGAAATCATAAGAATAACGATTATAATGATGAAGATGACAATCACATACGGAAATTCTTCCTCCTCTGCTTCTGCGGTAAACTCGCCTCGCGTCGCACGTCTCATATATTCAGCACCAGCAATGATTCCTCCTCCATAATCATTATTTCTGAAATATGGAATCATAACATTGTTGACGATACGATAGCAGATAATGTCAGGCAGAGAGGCTTCTAGTCCATAACCTGTAGCGATAAACGCACGTCCCTTTTCCCTCTCAGTCTTTGGTTTTACAAGCAGGATGGCTCCATTATTATGTTTCTTGGTGCCGACGCCCCACTTTTCTCCAAGCTGTTGGGCATAATCCGCGATATCATATCCATCAAGCGATGTCACAGTCACCACACAGATCTGTGTAGATGTTGCTTTACTGAATGCGACGAGAGAGTCTTCCAACATCTGTTTCTGGGCAGCAGTCAGAAGCCCGGCAAAATCGTTGACAAGACGTTCCGGCTTGGGTTTGTCGGGAATTTCAGCCCAGCAAACCAACGTCGGCAAGCATAAAAGCAATGCCATTAGCAGCGTCTTCAACCTATTTCGCATCTTCATAAGCTATTTCGTTTGGCAACTCATCAATATCATTGTCGACTGGAGGAAAGAATTCCGCAAGTTTTTCTCCACATTTCTGGATTCCAGCAACCAATCCCGCGCCAAATTCTTCCTTCTTGAAATACTCAATCATTAGAGCACACACGTCATTCCAGAAATTCTCAGGCACAACATTATTGATTCCTTCGTCCCCGATAACCGCGAAACGGCGGTCCTCACTTGCGATGAAAAACAACACTCCGTTCTTCCTCAATGTCTTGTCCATCTCAAGAGAATAGAAAACATTGACAGCCGACTCCATAACATTTTCACCAGCCTTGTTAGCGATATTCACACGGATCTCGCCGGAGCAGTTGTTTTCTGCCTCTGCAATAGCGTCGATCACATTGCGACACTCTTCAACCGATAAAAATGACTTCGCTTCCATTAGAACTGAACTTTTGGAGCTGATTTAGCAGCCTCATCAGCCTTGAAATATGCCTGCTTCTCGAAGCCAAACATAGATGCGATAAGGTTGTTAGGGAATGTTGAGATTGTTGTGTTATAGTCCTGAGCCATTGTGTTGAACTTCTTACGCTCCACTGAGATTCTGTTCTCTGTTCCCTCAAGCTGAGCCTGAAGCTCCAAGAAATTCTGGTTTACCTTCAAATCCGGATACTGCTCGTGAACGACCATCAACTTAGAAAGAGCCTCAGTCAAATTATTCTGAGCCATCTGATAAGCCTTGATGTTATCCTCAGTCAAATTTGTTGGATCAATAGTGACCTTAGTAGCATTGGCACGCGCGTTGATAACAGCAGTCAATGTCTCGTTCTCATGCTTTGCCGCACCCTTGACAGTCTCAACCAAGTTGCCAATCAAGTCCATACGACGCTGATAGCTATCCTCTACCTGTGCCCACTGACCAGTGACAGCCTCACGCTTCTCTACCATTGTGTTGTAAGAACAACTTGAAAGGAATGGCACCAAAATTGCCATCACCAAAAACAATCTGAATTTCTTCATCTTATTAAATTTAGTTATTATTTTTTTAATTGTATCACTCTAAAACTCTCTTAGCAAATATGCCACCGTACACAGTCATTCGTTTCTATTAACGAAGACCTAATAAATCTTTTGCATTCTGAATCGCAGCATCAGATGGGTTTAGACCACTTAGCATCTGTGCTATTTCTGTAACACGTTCGTCGGCAGATAATTTCACTATATGAGAGACTACTCTATCTCCATCCTCCTCTTTGTAGACCTTGTAATGCGATTCTCCTTTCGAAGCGATCTGTGGCAGATGTGTAATCGCAACGACCTGCATTCTCTTACCCATCGCTGCCATCACCTCTCCCATACGGGCAGCCACCTCTCCAGATATACCAGTGTCCACCTCATCGAGAATGATAGTCGGCATCTTCTTCACTTCCGAAAGCAACGACTTCAAACTGAGCATCACACGTGAGACCTCTCCTCCTGATGCGATTTCAGCAATCGGAAGCATACGTTTATCTTTATTAGCTGAAAATAAAAACGTTACCTCGTCAGCTCCATCCAAAGTATATTGAGAAGATTTCTGCATGTCGACGGAAAGTTTCGCAAGAGGCATTCCCATCAACGACAATGAAGACTCAACAGTAGATTCTATTTTTTGCAAAGAGCCACGTCTTTTTTCCGAAAGAGACGCTGCGCTCTTCTCCATCTGCTGGAAATATTTTGCGACGTCTGCCTCAAGTGACGCGATCTGCTCATCTGCAGAAGAAAAGTTATTCACACGTCGCTCCAAATCGGATTGAATCTCTTTCAATTCAGCGACAGTGCTCACTTTATGACGTTTCTCCAAAGAGTATATCGTGTCGAGACGTGAAGAGACGAATTCAATTCTCTCCTGGTTGAACTCCACTCTGTCTGCAACATCCTTTACAACTGCAGATATATCCTTCATCTCCGCCAAAACTGCATTGGTACGTTCAGCAAGAGAGTCCAACTCCGGTGCGAATGACGACACTGAAGAAAGAAGGTTCACGGTCTGCTTCAATCGGACATTCACCGCATTATCGTCATCCTCCACAAGATTCACCACTGAAGAAAGAGCTGTTTTGATGGTCTCAGCATTCTGAAGAAGATTGTTCTCTGTCTCCAACTCCTCCTGCTCACCATCCACAAGATTGGCAGCCTGAAGTTTATCAAGCTGTGACTTCAAATAATCAGCGTCACGAGCATCGTTTTCCATCTGCTCCTTCAAACGCTCCAACTCTCGTTTCGCACTATTCCACTGCTTATAATCAGACTGGTATGCAGCCAACTCCTTTTTTGAATCCGCGACAGAATCCACCACAGACAATTGAAAACCAGAGTCTTTCAACAGCAGATTCTGATGTTGGGAATGGATATCAATAAGCATCTCTCCAAGTTGTTTTAGTTGAGAGACACTCACAGGTGTATCATTTACAAACGAGCGTGCTTTTCCTGATGGAGTAATCTCCTTACGGATCACACACTCGTCATCATAATCAAGTTCATTCTCTTCAAAAAATGGACGGTATCCATAGTCAGAGATATCAAACGTCGCTTCAATGACACATTTCTTTTCAGCATCCTTGAAATACTTCGATTCAACCTTTCCTCCCATCAACATACCCAACGCTCCAAGCAAAATAGATTTTCCAGCACCGGTCTCACCTGTGATCACAGAGAAACCGTTGTTGAAATCAATCTCACTTCTTTCAATCAAAGTATAGTTGTCTATCTCTAAACGAGTAAGCATAATCAGTTTCCTTTCTGCAATTTTTCGATATCCTTCATATCAGGAGCAATAGCAGATACAACGCTATACACTTCATCACGAACTTTCTGATCATCAAGACGATACAGATTATATAATTCATCAAACTTAGTGTTGACAAAAATCTGCAGCGGTAAAGCAAAAGGCTTAGAGCGCTGCATCTCACGCAAATAGGTCATCTGCTCAAGAATCTTAGCCTTTCCCTTGTTCAAATCATCAGCCATCACATCAAGACCAAGACGGTGATATTCGTAGTACACATTGCGAATATTTGACATATTGGCATCCATATACAACGATATCAACGAATATCTGTTATTGTCTTTCGCCAAAGCTTTCCATCCAGCATCTTCTGAACTTCGTGCAGCAGCTGATATCATTTCCGCTTTCTCAAAGTAAGGTGTGCCACCTAGAGGAGAAAAACTGTCGAATTCAAGACCAAGCACGATATTGACGTAGAACGCCAACACTGCCATCAGATTCTGACTTGCATCATAATCACCCTCTGAATAGTCGAGACGATCTCCTGAATTATAAGTGAAATCAAAATTCTTATCCTGAAAATTGAAAAGAGGAGTTGTATATGATGTGTTGAAGACGGGGCGACTTGCCGTAACGGATAAATTTCCCGACTGTTTACCTCCATTAGCTTCAGATGTGTTCTCCAAGTAAATAGAGAATGTTATATCTATTCGTTCCTCTTTCTGAAAAACCGCATCTGTCCACTTGTGTGTATTAAAAAAATCAGCAAGAGACGCCTCCAAATCCTTATACAAATCTTTGTTTGATCCAGACACCTCATCGGAATTGATCGTGATTGAGCAATTCAGTTCCTGAGCTATTGAAACCATAGCACCAAAAACAAACGAAACAAGTGTCAAAAAAACTTTTTTCATAAGCCTTTCTTTTTTGCTATTTCCACTACAGCATCCACAATGTCTGCCGCAACCTCTTTTTTAGTTTTCAATGGATATTCCTTTATATCTCCACCAACAGTAAATATTGTAATTTTGTTGGTATCGACCTGAAAACCAGCACCTTTATCTTTTAATGAATTCATCACTATGAAATCGAAATTCTTACGAGAGCATTTATCTTTCGCATTCGTTGCCTCGTCATTCGTCTCCAAAGCGAATCCCACATTCACCTGATTTTCTCTTTTTATTTTTCCCAATGCCGCAGCGATATCCGGATTAGGCACGAGAGTCAATGTCATCTCTCCCGTCTTCTCTCGCTTAATCTTTTTATCTGCGACAACAGAAGGGCGATAATCCGCAACAGCAGCACACAGAATCTGAACATCAGCAACTGAACTGTTTTCCACAGCGGCATCGTACATCTGTTGAGCGGACTCAACATTGATTCTGGTTATTTTTTCGTTAACTGTCTTCAATGAAGTCGGGCCTGCGATCAGTGTCACCTCAGCTCCACGATCCGCACACTCCTCAGCCAAAGCAAATCCCATTTTTCCCGACGAATAATTTCCTATGAACCTCACAGGATCGATCTTTTCGTATGTAGGGCCGGCCGTTATCATTACTCTTTTGCCAGCCAAATATCTATTTGTGTCAAAAAAGCTGTCCAAGATCACAAAAATATCCGCAGGCTCTGCCATTCTTCCCTTACCCTCAAGGCCTGAAGCCAAGAAACCGGTTCCTGGTTCAATCACATGGTTGCCATACGATATCAATGTGGCGATATTTTTCTGAACAGCAGGATGTTTATACATATCCAAATCCATTGCCGGAGCAAAAAAGACTGGACATTTAGCAGACAGATATGATGTCAGCAACAGATTGTCTGCAACACCGTTAGCCATTTTGCCGATGGTGTTGGCAGTAGCCGGAGCGATCAGATAAACATCAGCCCACATACCAAGATTGACGTGGCTGTTCCACTCTCCATTTTCCGGATTGAAGAAATCAACCAAGATTGGATTTTTGGAAAGAGTAGCCATTGTAAGCGGAGTGATAAACTGTTTAGCCAACGGAGTCATAACAACCTTGACTTCAGCGCCACGCTTCACAAACTCACGTACCAATGGTGCACACTTATAGGCAGCTATACCTCCAGTGATGCCCAGCAATATGTGTTTTCCTGATAATGTCGACATATATCTAACCGAATTCCGTCTAAAAAAGAAAAAAAGAGAGTACGGCAGATTACTCCTCCGAACTCCCTTTTATATCACATAAATACGAATTACTTGTTCTTCTGAACCTTTTGAGGCATTCTGTATGAGATCTCTCCGTCCTCATACTCCTTAGTTGCGATAAGCACTGGTTTTGGCAATCTCTCATAGTAACGAGAAATCTCAATCTGCTCACGGTTTTCAAAAACCTCGTCTAGATTGTCGTTGCCAATTTCAAACTCCTTCAACTTCTTGTCAAGTTCATTCTTGATATCGATGCTTACCTGATTGGCACGCTTACCAATGATGCAAACAGTCTCATAGATGTTGCCAGTACGCTCGCTCAAGCTGTTCATGTCTCTTGTAACCGTAGTCGTAGGTGCGTTGACTTTCTTAAAATCCATTTTATTGTATTTTTAATCTTACTCTCTATTAATTCTTATTCTTGTGATGCTCGAAATATCTATCTATCTTATGCTGAATAGACTCAACCTCTTTTGCATATTTAGTAGACGGATACTCCTTTAAAAACGAGTAACATTCGTCTTTTGCATCGATAAATCTATCATATTGTTTGCTTTCCACACTCTCATCCGCCTGGCTGTAATAGCTTTTCAGAATGTAGAAAGAGTAATCTTCGTTGTATCTGCTGTCAGGAAACTTCTTCTTTGCGTTTCTTGCTGTGATTATAGCGGACAAATAGTTGTTGCCACGGTAATCACCCAAGTTGTAATAAAGTTTCACATTGTTCAACTGTTGCTCTGCCAATTTCTCCTTCATCTCTATCAACATCTCCTTTGCCAGACCTGCATTCTCCGAACTTGGATACTTTGAAACATAATCCTCCAACGCTTCGATGGCAGCATCTGTAGGCTCCTGATCCAGTTTCACATCAGGGCTCTCCTTATAGTAGCAATAAGCAAGGTCGAATGCCTCCTCCTCGATAT
>CAMJFV010000088.1 GCA_946405045.1 uncultured Bacteroidales bacterium
TTCCCGATTGCTCACCACCAGAAGATAATACAGCTGTGATGTCATAGTATGCCTCCTTTTCAACATTGACTGTGTAATCGAGCCACTCATCTTTCTGAGCATAACCAACAGCATATTCATTCTGTTTATCTTTCAACGTATACACGTCTACTCCTGTCTCCAAACGATATCCTTCACCACGATTCTGTTTGTCTTTATCATAATAAGCCACACCTGCACTTCCGTTATCAAAATATTCTGCCTCAATTGTTCCAGGAATAGAAAGAGCCTTATCCAAGAAAGGAGACCTTGGCACAACCTCACCAGGAACGATATACAGACGGTAGGCATAGAGTTTGCTTGTCACATTCACCGGCACTACAATTTTTCCATTATTGACCGTGTAGATATCTGTCGCAAGAGTTTGCGGACCAGCCACTGCCTTATCCTTGTTCTCCCAAGTAACAACCTCCGTTGTGACCTCGACCTCACTACCCATCCACTCAGGAATACCATCGATAGTAACGTCGACTGAACCTGTATTGTTTCCTCCCAGGATAATACTTGCCTCACGCATCTTCTTGTTTACAGCGGCAAAGCCATCCAATCCTTCGCTTCTGTCATTTGGTGGAGTGACAGAAGCCATGTAACCTTCCATGTCACCATACCATTTATATAAATGCCATCCGCCTCCCTTTTCATTGCTTGGAGTAAGGATACTACCCAATCGACCGGGATATTGGGTAAACCACCAAGAGATTGTAGCACTCTCTATTTTGTAACGTTCAAATTTTGCGATGAACGGAACAGAGTAACCTGGACAACCCTCAAATTTTTGAGTATTAGCATCCGAACCAGCACAATACTCATTTATACAGATAGGCAGATCCGGCAAATTATATTTCTTTTCAAGCTTCTTTATGTTCTCGACAGCACCAGGAATACCACCACTTCCCCATTGGTGCCAACAAATAATATCAGGCACACAATTGTTCTCCGTACAGAACTTCAAGAACTTATCCATTCTTTCCTCAGAATAGTAAGCCATGGCAGGACCGACTAGAGGCATATCTGGATCAAGCTGACGAAGCTTTTGGTATGTTGGCTTCCATACTGTGGAATAGAAATCACCATTCGATGAGTTCCATGTGCCATCAGGCTCATTCCAAATCACATAACTATGATAGTTGTTAAGACCGGATGCCTTCTTTCTGTTGACACACTCCTCCACCTGAGAAAGCCAAGAGTTAAGGCCTGGCCATTTATAAGGCCAGTTAGGAAGAATATCAGGAAGAGTGATCTGCACTTGAGCATCCGTACCCTTTAATCTCTCCGCAACCTTGATAGCATCACCGTAAGGATGCTGGTTGCCTTGTCCGCCTGCACCAGGCTGACAGAACATTCTGCACTTCAAAGGTCCGATCATAGCATTGATGTCGACGGGGAACTGTTCCGTCACACCATAGAGCGCACCAGAAGCACAATGAGTAACTTGGCGAATACTGTCTGAAAGATTCACATTTAAGTTGAAATCAGCCGCAAACGACGTCATTCCGCATATTAATGCAATAGTAGTTAAAAGTCTAGTTTTCATGTCATCATAATTAGATTACGGCGGTAAAAATAGACAAAAGAACCATTAACCAAGGTAGAGAAAAATCACAAACAGGAAAGACAAAAGTTTTGTGTAGTGAAAAAGACAAATTGTTAAGGTCAAATTTTTGGAAAAAACGAGTAAGATTTTTAAATACAAAAAGAGACGTGATTACTCACGTCTCTTTCCGCATATAAATTTCATTACTGATCAAACTCAACCTTGAATTCAATTCTATTATTAAGTTTTCTGCCATTTAATGTCTTATTGTCACCTATCGGTTGAGTACCACCATGACCGAAACTCTTCAGACGAGAAGGGTAGATACCGCGCTCAACCATATAATCGACAATCGCCATCGCTCTACGTTTAGATATCTTCAAGTTGACAGCCATACTTCCACTTGAATCTGTGTGACCATTTACAACCAATCGATAGTTAGGATACTCTCTCATGATTGAGATGATCTTATCGATATAGTGACAAGTTGAACGTACCAAGACAGCCGTTCCAGGTTCAAACTCAATTCCATGCTCTGCATTCTTGAATGCTTTTCTTGCTCTTTCAGATACCTCTGGACATCCCTGGTTAGCCTCAACACCTGGAATAGTTGGACACTTATCCAAATAGTCAGGAATACCATCACCATCTGTATCGAATGGACAACCGTCCTGATCTACCTTAACACCTTCAGGAGTATTTGGACACTTATCAAGATGGTCAGCAACACCGTCGCCGTCAGCATCAAATGGACATCCATGATTATCCACAGGTGTATTCTTAGGAGTATAAGGACACTGATCTTGATGATCTGGAACACCGTCGCCATCTGTATCAAGCGGACATCCACATGTGTCGACAACAACACCCTTAGGCGTATCACCACATCTGTCAAGATAGTCGTAAACACCGTCGCCATCTGTATCAAGCGGACATCCACATGTGTCGACAGGCAAACCAGCAGGAGTGTTAGGACAGTTGTCATAAATATCCATCACACCATCTCTATCTTGATCCTTCAGACGAGGACAAGGAATCTTTAGACCTATTCTAAATCCAACAGAAAATGGTTTAACCTTCTCTACCGCATCTGAAGACAAAACACCATTATAGTCTACATTGTTTATCAATGCTTTTCCTTTTTTGGCAATACTTGTTAAACCATAATCAGCATACAGACCATAGAACAAATGGATTCTACCGACTCTGTGAACTAAGTTTAAATCAAGATAACCACTTGCAGACATTAGTTTTGTTTCAGACTCACCTGATGGATGTGCAGCTGATGCAGTGATGCCTTGATTAGGAATAGAATCATAAAGTACATTAAGTTGCTTCTCCATATAAACGGACGTAGAAGTATTTCCATCCGTAACTTCATATGATGAATTCAAAGGGAAAGATAATTTCGCTCCTACACCAGCAAGAAAAGTAGCTTTATTTCCTAATGGAACACGGAATATGGCACCTACTGGCACTTCTAAAGCAAAAACACTCTGTGTCTCTGTCCATCCAGAAAATACAGTCGAGCATTTTCCCTCATAGCTAGATTTCTTTCCATAATAATCCATCACCGGCACTTGAATATTCGTACTATATTCTATATTATCATCAAAAGAAACCGTCGAATTAAGTTTAGAACCTCCAAGGCCAAAAGAGATACCACAAACACGAGAGAAAAAAATATTGTAATCAATATTAAATCTTCCTCCTTTACCCATTTCAGAACTTCCATAAGGGAAATCATACATCAAAGTACTTATTCCTCCTCCTGCCGAAAGGCTCAAAAACTTGTTCTGCTCCATCATAGGCGGGTATGTCACCTTAACCATTGCCTTAGGTGCAGCATTATCGTTAGGCTTCTCCTGTGCCGTCAAGCTAAATACAGAGAGCAATGCAACAATAGAGAGAATATAGCGTTTCATTTACTTGAAATTTTCGAGTTATATCAATCGTCCTACAAACAACAAGACAATCTTTTATTATTTTACAAGAACTTTTACTGACTGATTAGAAACTACCTTTGTCTTATCAGCACTCTCCAACTTAATAATATAAATATTTGGAGCCAAGTCAAACGACATCGAATTTTCAGCATCAGATTTTTGAACTAGTGTACCGTTCATTGAATTAATTACAAGACTAGTTCCAACAGGAATATCTCCAATCACTTCGACATCAACTTTGCCTTTTCCTCCTGATGCCTTAATCCAAAGAGGTTTGTCAACATGGAAGAATGCAGGTCCAACAAACAATTCATCATTAACCTTACACATATAATATCCATCCAGACCGTTTTTCTCTTGATAATATTGTTTTGTTGCACCAGGCACCAACTCTCCGTCTTTATACCATTGATAAGTCTTAAATAAACCAGCAGAGTTGTCAACTGTCAGTACATCATCCCAAACAACATAAATATTTGATGCTGGATAATTAACTTTCAATTTAACATCCTGACTTTTTACAAGTGTACCTGACATAAAACTTACAGTAATATTATAAATACCTGGCATAATATCATCAGGAACATAAATATTCAATGATGTTGGTTTATGATTCTCAAGCAAAATAGTATCTGTATTTAATGCAGGGAAAGAATCACAAGATACCCAATATTTGAAAACATCACCAACGACTTTTACATCAAACGCAGCTAAATGTCCAGGTGTTGTTTCCATTACCAAACCAGAAGCTTGGACTATAGGATCAACATAGAATATACTGTTCTCAATCATAAACGAATACAATTTAGGAGCAGACGTTGTATCTTCCCATTTATAATTAACCGTATCCTTAAGTGCGACAACTACAGTATAAACGCCTACTTCCGTCTGGACATTTCCACTTACAGTAAACAAAGAATCCTCTGGTATATTAATGTTGTAAGTTTGTGGCTTTCCGTTATACAAGAATGTTCCCTGATTTCTGTTAGGAATATTAACCATTTTAGGTGATACGTTCACAATATAATTCTTAGCTAACGCTGAACTATCAGAAGCCCAGAAATAACCAGGATTAGGAACAATCATAACCTCATAACTACCAGCATTCAAAGCCTTGTTATTAGTTACAGTATAAGCAAGACTTAATGGAATCAATGTCAAAGAATCTCCTGTATATACCAAATTATTTGGAACTGAGATTGAAGGAATCATATTCTTCAAGATGTAGAATGTAACAACCTTATCCTCAACTGTACCATCTGCCCACAAGAAATTGACTGTATCCACAAGTGAAACCCTTCGATAATACACACCTATATCTATTGCTCCTCCACCATTACGTTCTACAACATAATTATCATTGGCTACAACTTCAAACAACTTGACATTTCCATCATAAACAAATGAATCCTCAACTGCAACCGGAAGATCAACCAAAGATTTTCCAATTAAGAACTCATAATATTTTGGCGCGATTGTCGAGTCTGACCAAATATAATGAAGAGAATCACTTAATGCTATAGTAACATAATGTAAACCAGCACTTGTTCGGTGATGACCAGATACTACATAGTAATCGACAGTATCCGCTATCGGATACGTAACTTCTGATCCTGTAAATTTGAATATACTATCACACTTGGCAGGGATATCAACTACAATTCTGTTGATCTTGTAGACATAACTCAATGAAGTAGATGTACTATCAGACCAAACATAATTCTGACGCAATGAAACCTTTACCTCATAAATGCCAGGCTCCTTAGTCTGAGTTATTCCATCGACTATATATCCATCGACATCAGGAATTACAACTCCATGAATTGAATCATTATAAGTATAAACATTAGCAGAAGGGAACTTTGGCTTCTCTATTACAAGAGGTTTGATAACAACAGTATATGTCTTTGGTTCAACTGTATTATCAGACCATACATAACCAGCCTTCAACGTAACAACTACATCATAAGTACCAGCATTTGTCTGTACTCCATTGTTCACAATATAGGCCTTGTTCTCAGGAACAAATGTAATTTGAGTTCCATTATAAACATATTCTGTTGGGATAACTGGTACATCGATTGTACCATTTCCTATCATGAATGTTATTGTCTTATCAGTAACTGAACCATCAATCCAAGTATAATTTAGAGTATCCTTCAAAGTGACTGTTCTTTCATAAATACCCACTTCAGACGCAGATGCATTTTTTGGAAGAACCTCATATCTGCTATTTTCAGTTACAGCAAAATACTTAGTTGTTCCATCGTATGAGAATGATGTCTGAACTGCATTAGGAAGATCAACTTTTGCTTTTGCAATATCAAAAATATATGTCTTAACTTCCGTTGTAGAATCAGACCAAGTTGAATAACTGAAATCAGTCAACAGAACCGATACTTCATAAGATCCAGCATAAGCCTGAACATTACCTAGTACATTATAGTCTGGACTCTTAGCAATGTTGTAAGTCTGACGCTTACCATTGTAGACGAACTTAGTTGTGTCTACTGATGGAATACTAATAAGTCTCTTGTTGATTGAGAACACATATCCGACTCTTTCAAGAGTACTATCCGACCACATATAATTAGGGAGCAAATCAAGTGTAACTTTATACTTTCCTAATTCCATTCCAGATGTTTGACCTGAAATCTCATATGCATCATTTACTGGAACCTTAAAATCAATTACCTTCTTGTTGTAAGTATACTCAAGTTGCAAATTTGGCTTTTCCACCATAATTGGTTTAATCACAACTACAAATGTTGTATCTGTCTGACCATTTGGCAAACGATATCCCTTATTTGGTGTCAAAACCACTTTATATGTTCCAACTTCTCTCTTTGCTCTATTTACTACAGTATAAGAACCGTCTTCAGGAACAAAGATAATTGTATCACCTGTATAAGTATATTCAAGTTTTACATCTGGCACTTCAATAGTACCATCACCTATTACAAAGACTATAGGCTTATATTCAACAGTCTCATCTGCCCAAATATAATTTGCAGTATCTACCAAAGTAGCTGTGCGAATATACTTTCCTGTCTGAGTAGCAACGGCATTCGTATCTGCCACAATATAGAATTCGCTTGGATTAACGTCGAAACTCTTCTCCTTACCATCATAAATAAAGTTAGTAAGAGGAGACGTAGGAAGAGCAACTTTAGCTTTACTAATTACAAAGTCGAACATTTTATCTGCAGTCGTTGAATCTGTCCACTGATAATGAACAGAATCTTTCAAAGTAACATTAACAATATACTTACCTGCATTAACCTGAACATTGTTGCTGACTGCAAACAATGAATCTTCAGGTATTACTATCGCGTATGTCTGCTCCTTTCCATTATAAATATACTTAGAAGTGTTAGCAACAGGAATTGAAACTTCGGATTTTGATATAGTGAAAATATATTTTATATCGTCTTTAGTATCATCATCCCAAATGTAATTCTCATTTAGTTTAACAATTACCTCGTAATTTCCTGGCTCCTTAGCAATTGTATCTCCTATAAATGAATATCCTGCATTCGGAACAAATCCAAAACTATGTGTTTTTCCATCATATACATACGTTGCATCAACCAAATCTGGTTTTGGAACATATACTGAAGAGATTTCTACAATAAATGATTTTTCATCAGAAGATCCATCCTTCCAAACATAACCTGGATTTAGAGTAACTATAACATTATAAATTCCAGCATTAGTTTTTACTCCATTAGTAACAGTATACGCCTCATTCTCCTCTATAAATACAATAGGAGAACCTGTATAATTATGTTCGGTTAACACTGTAGGAATATTAACAGAAATTGGCTCTATTTCAAACTTGACAATCTTATCAGAAGTCGTTCCATCATACCATACATGATTTATCGAATCTGCAAGAGAAA
>CAMJFV010000089.1 GCA_946405045.1 uncultured Bacteroidales bacterium
CATCTTCCGCCCAACTCCATGCTCCTTCCGCACTCTTGTAGGCATGAACCTTCATATTTAGAATAGGTTTGTTTATGCCTTCGAGGTTGGCGATGATTGGGGCAGTGGATGGAGTTATCTCACTGATAAGAACCATGTCAAAACCGCTTAAATCGCTTGTCGCTGAATTGCAATCAATCTCTTCTACATAGAACTCTTTTACGTTCATCAGCATTGGCGAGATTATATCATTGACGTGGGTGGCGTCTGTAGGGTCTGTTATGTAGGCAATCTTTTTCTGTCCGTCCTTTAATGTGTCTTTACGGATTGTTTCAGATGGAGATTGTCCCGGATCCTCTTCTTTACCTCCCTTAAACATAGCAGTCACTGTAGTCGCCTTGGCTGGCATTGTGAAACGGTAGATGGTCGTCTTTGACTTTTGTGAGCCATCTTGGTTCCAGCTTTGGAATGTCGTGCCTGAGGCAGGCAGCACTTTTGCTGTGACAGGTGCACCGACAGGGAATTTTGCAGAAGTGGTTATTTCTCCTGGTTTGTCGATGTTGGCTTTCACAGTCACTTGGTACATTGGCTTCATATATCGCTGCAGTGCACTGATATATGGATCTTTGTTTGCTGTCAACTCTTCAATGATGAATCGACAGAGAGTCAATGCTCCCATTTCTTGGAAGTGAGTGT
This sequence comes from uncultured Bacteroidales bacterium, assembly GCA_946405045.1. Classification (GTDB taxonomy): domain Bacteria; phylum Bacteroidota; class Bacteroidia; order Bacteroidales; family Paludibacteraceae; genus UBA1723. The sequence continues at coordinate 676 of CAMJFV010000089.1, forward strand.
TGTCTGTGCTTCCGTTAGGATAGTTGGTATACTCTCCTTTTGGATATGTATTGTAGAAGAAACGTTGATTGTAAGTGGATGAAAATTGTTTGAACATATTGTATGACTTCATGTTCAAATCAACGAATGCGCACTTTCTGTTCTTTGCTACACTTTCCATCGCTCCACGATAGTCGGCTCCATTCTCTGCAAATACGTTACGCATTCCGGAATTGTTCCAAGCGTTCATCACCATTGGGGATACAAGCACAGGAATGGCTCCCTTGCCTCTTGCCTCCACCACAAACGAGTCGATGTAGAGTTTGTATTTGTCGACGGGAGTGTAGCGCTCTGGCTTGGTGTCACGGTCGTTGTGTCCGAACTGTATAAAAACGAAATCGCCTGGTTTCAATGCATTCAACACTGTCTTCCATCTTCCTTGCTCACGGAAACTTCTCGAACTGCGTCCTCCAATTGCATGGTTGACAATCTGAATGTCGGAGTTGAAGTAGTACTTCAACACTTGTCCCCATCCTGTCATAGGGAACTGGCTGTCTTTGTAGTCGCAGACAGTAGAGTCGCCGATAAGGTATATCTTACGGATTGTTCCATCCTTGCCGATAGTCACGCAGATATCCAATCTGGCAGTTTTCCCGTTAGCAAGCACCATCTCCACAGAGTAAGTTCCATTGTTTGTGACAGAAAGGGTTGACCTTGTCTCTCCTGATATCACCTGGTTGTTGAAATACCATTTGTACGACTTGGCATCTGAGGCAACCAATGCTTTTTTGTTGTTGTCAATAGTCAGTGTAGGCTCAGTGACCTGTGCCTGAGGCTCATCTTCTGGCTCTTTTACGTTTGATTCATAGACAGCCTTGTATGTCACGTCGGCATTGCCCATCTTGACTACGTAAAGAGACTTAGTAGATATGCTCTTCTTATTGCCGTCCTCCCAGCGTAGGAATTTGGCGTTCTTTGCTGGAATAGTCTTCAAAGTCACATTTATTCCTTCTGGAAACTCAGCTGTACGTGAGATGGCCTGAGATTTAGAAGCATCGTTGATCTTGATTGTAACCTTGTGGCGAGGCAGGGTGCAGGCAGCAAGTTTTTTCAAATCTGCGTTAGTGCTTTTCTCGATTGTCTCCACCACAAATCTTGCATTTTCAGTTGCTCCGAGCTCCTGATAGTGCACCTGGTCTGTATTTCCGTTTCTATAGTTAGGATACTCACCGGCAACAAGGTGCATTGTGCAGAATCTCTCAGAATATAGCTGTCCTTGAGCGACGAAGAGGTCGTAGCAGAACTTGTCAAGATCCACCAAAGGCACACCTGTGCTCTTTGCAACTTCTCTCATTAATTGAGGGTGCTCATGATAAGAGTCGTATGGCTTGCCGTTTGTCCAAGCCGCGCGACGTACGGTAGACACCAAAACAGGAATTGCTCCTTTAGCTTTTGTGTCGTTCACAAATTTCTTGATGTTCTCCTCGAACACACCCTTTGGTGAGTAACGTTTAGGGTCTGTGTTACGGTCGTTGATTCCAAATTGGATGAATACGTAATCTCCTTTCTTTAGCTGGTTTCTGACTGCTGGCCAGTGGTCTCTGTAGAAACTCAGTGAACTGGTTCCTCCTACTGCTTTGTTATAACAAACGGCTTTAGATTTGTCGAAGAAGAATGGCAACATCTGTCCCCATCCCTTGCGAGGAGCATATCCGTCGTTATAATCCTGAACGGTTGAATCTCCGATTGTGAACACTCTTAGCTGTGCATTAATGAATGCGGGGGCACTCAGTATAAGCATAAGAATGGCCATCAAACGTTTGATATATATTGCTATTTTGTTCATGATGGTACTCATTAATTAGACATAAAGAGAGCTAAAGGAGGGGAAAATCCCTCCTTTATTTTGAAAAGCACCATTCCTCAAGTGGCTATGGGTATAAAATTTTAGGAATTGTGCTTGTTATAAAAAGATTTTTTATGGTATTACTGCTTTACAATGAATTTTGCCACGTGGTGTATACCATTGCCATCGACACTTATCATGTACACTCCTGATGCCATGCCAGACAAACTTGTCTGATAGTTGTTGCGGCCAGGTGTTGTTTCGATTGTCTCTTGGCGGATGATCTTTCCAGTGATACCGATTATAGATATGTTTGCCTTATCATATCCATCGTTGTCGAATGAGATATTCAAAATGCCAGACGAGACGTATATGCTCATTCCTGTAGCTGTCGACTTGAAGGTGTCTGTGTTTGATAATCCTGAGTTCATTCCCATCAAGTAGTAGCATGCGTTGCGAACGATTGATAGAGCGTCGTTTGTAAGATTTGCGTAAGAACTGCTATTCAAACCGATTTGGATAAATTTGTCGGAGATCTTAGTTCCTGCTATTGATGCTCCTACAGGGATTTCCAATATGCAGACTTGATTCTCGTCTTTTACGGATGCGATAGACTTTATGTCTCCTGTCGCATTGGTAAATGATTCTGGATTCATGTATGTAAGCGCCTTGGTCTCTACCTCAGATACCATCTGAATCTCATTGCTATTAGAGAAGTCGATGTCTTTGAACATTGGATGTGATTGAGCTGCCGACTCTACAACCAAATCTGTAGCGGTAGTGTTATCTCCGTAACCATCTTCCGCCCAACTCCATGCTCCTTCCGCACTCTTGTAGGCATGAACCTTCATGTTGAGCACTGGTTTGGCAATACCCTCAATATTTGCCATTATAGGTGCGGTAGAAGCTGATACTTCACTAATAAGAACCATATCAAATGCGTTCAAGTTGGCTTGGGCATTATTAGCGTCAATTATTCTGACATACAAATCGTCAGTTTTGCTAAGCATCTGATAAATCTTATCGTTCTTAAACTCTGCATTAGTAGTGTCTGTTATATATGCGATGCGTTTAAGTGAACCGTCTACTTGCTTTATGTTCACTTTGTATGCGACTTCGTTATCGCCTCCTTTTGTCTTGACGGTGAATGTGCCGTTTTCTGCAGTAGTGCCTGAGATGACAACTTTATTTCCATCTGTTTTGATAGATAGTCCTTCTGGCAGACCAATAACGTCTACTCCTGTAGCTGTTCCACCGAATGTGAAGGATAGATCAACAGACTCATTTGGCAAAAGCTCCTGATTCAAAGATCCTTCGTAAGAAAGAGTCGCCACTTCTGGATTTGGAGGAGTGACCTCATGACCAGGAGTATAGATGTCAGGTTGAGATATCTTATCCACACCGTCGCCGATATAGAAACCTAGATGAGGTGGCTGGTTGTAACTTGAGTTTTGCCAAGCTATACCACAACGGTAGACTGGATCATGCATAAGCGTAAAGAGTCTGTGTTTGCTCTCGATAGTGGTGGTATAAATATAGATTTTGTCGCCATCATGAAATATCACCTCTTCACGCCAGTCTCCCAATATGTCGGCTGAAAGACATGGAGTGTTTTTTGTTCCGTTGCATGCATTACCTTTGAATGTGATAAGACGGTCAGTTCCGTTGCCATTCCACTTGTCACACTTAGTTCCATCTAGTAATTCATCCTGCAAATCTCCATCCCAGTAGATACGGAAGTTGACGCTTGGCTTTGTGCTTGAGATTTGATTTCCTTTGCAGTCAAACACGCCAGGAGCAGAACTCCACATTTCAAAACCTTTGTGTTTTGCATCAATATCAGCAGCCATACCACGACCGTTGTCGGTTCCTGTTTTCTTTCCGTGGATCACCTTGTTGGTCTTTAGGTCTCTCATTTCATATCCGTAGGCAGATCCCTTATCCTCGTGTACAAACCATCCCTCAAGTCCTGGACGGTCTGGGTCCATATCAGATACGTGCATAGCGTCGCCATGTCCGAATCCTGTTCTTGAATAAGTCTTTCCATCATCATCTATAATAGCTGAGCCAAGGATGATTTCGTCTTTACCGTCACCGTCAACATCAGCAACAGAGACGTTGTGGTTTCCGTCACCGTATGCTCCCTGACCCTTCTTGTCTGAGTTGTGGTACCAGCGCTGCACAAGTTTTTTGTTTTTGAAATCGTAAGCTGCAAGAGTTGTACGTGTATAGTATCCACGACACATCACCACACTTGGATGAACGCCGTCCAAATAAGCTGTACATGCGTTGAAACGGTCAACACGGTTGCCATAGCTGTCGCCCCATGCCGACACATTGCCTCTGCCTGGAGTGTACTCCACAGTGTGGATCTCTGCACCTGTGGCACCTTCGAAGATAGTTAGATACTCTGGACCAGTCAACACATATCCGTTTCCGTTACGGTAGTCAGCGTTAGGATTGTCGTTGCCCAAAATCACATTTTTGCCTTTTCCGTCTTTTGTGCCGGGAGCTGTCTTGCAGACCATCTCACACTTGCCGTCGCCATCATAATCATAAACTTGGAATTGAGTGTAGTGAGCACCTGAGCGGATGTTGATTCCTAGGTCGATTCTCCAAAGGAATGTTCCGTCCAGTTTGTAACAATCAATAAGAGTGTTGTCGGTCTTTCCACTCTGCGAATTGTCTTTCGCATTGTTGGGATACCATTTCACGAATAGTTCATACTGTCCGTCTCCATCCACGTCGCCCACGCTCATATCATTGGCTGCATAGTTGTTGCCAGGGCGTTTAAGATTAAGGGTCTTGTATTGTGCTCCCCACGGTGTGACAGCGGATGAGGCGTCTATCTCTTTTCCTCCGACCACGGTCTTTATGACATATTTGGAGTTGGCTTCTCCTTTTGTGTCCACATAGTTAGTTTTAGAGGTAATAGGAGTTTCGTTCACTTTCGTGCCATCACGATAAATGTTAAACCCGGCGGATTTGTCATCTGTTCCAAGGAATCTCCAGCTGATGAAAACTCCATTGTTTACTTTGACAGCCACCACACCTCTGTCAAGATACTCCATCTGTTTAGTAGCAGACCAAGCTTCTGCCTGTCCAGTAAGTAACAGACCAAGAAGTAGTAAGTTAGTAAATAAATGTTTCATGATAATAGATGTTTAGATTGTTAATGTCTAGTTGTTTGCGTAAATCGTTTACATCAGTTTGTAAATCGTTTACGGTTGCGAAGATATGACAAAGGGGCAAGGGGCGTTTTTAAAAACGCTCCAAAGAATAGGAGAATCACTCCACGGAATAATTCATTGTCGAAAAAGTCCGATGGAAAGGGAGATTTTTTAAATTTTAAAATCTCAGGTAAAAAGGCTTTTTTTTACGTTTTTTCTAAATGTTTTTATTTGGATGGACTCGTTCCAAAGTAGTCTTTATACTTTCTGCTGAAGTATGAAGGATCGTTGAAACCAACGGCGTAAGCGATCTCGCTCACAGACAATTTTCCTTCAGCAAGTAGAGATTTGGCTTTGTGCAGACGGTACTCTGATAGAATCTCTACAGGAGATTTGTCGATGATAGACTTGAGTCTGCGAGTCAGTGTGGATTTGCTGAATCCTAAATCTTTCGCTATATCGTTGAATGAATAGTCTGGGTTTACATAATTTTCTTTGATGCAGTCAAGGAGTTGCTGGATCAGTGGGTTTATCTCTTCGTCGACAATATTATCATTGCTATCGTTGAGTGATCCAGCCAGAATCTTGATCTGACGAAGTTGTTGCATACGAAGGAAGTTGGATGTCTTCAACAACAATTCTCCTTCATTGAACGGTTTGACGATATAATCTATCGCACCTGCAGATAATCCTGCGATTTTGGTTGACATTTCTTGTTTGGCTGACAGGAACAGGACAGGTATGTTTGATGTAGTTGAATTTAGAGCAAGGTTTTTGCACATATCTATTCCGTTCATCTTCGGCATATCGATGTCGCTGATAATCAAATCCGGGATTGTCTTTTCCGCAAGTTCCATACCCTCTTCTCCATTTCCTGCCGTTTGCACCGTGACCAAACTGCTCAACATGGCTTTGATATTGTCAAGGAGAAGAGTGTCATCGTCTACTACCAGCACCGTCTTACCCTCAAAGAATGTCTTGTTGATGTTTTCGAAAATATTCTGTTGTGACGGTTCTTCAATATCTTTTTCCAAATGTTCGATTTCCGAACCTGGATTCATTGAGACTGTGATTTGAGTGCCGACTCCAGATTCGCTGGCGAAGTCGATAGTGGCTCCCATTTTGCTGACGAAATCAGAAACGATTTTCAATCCCATTCCGTATCCTTTTTCGTTTTCAGTGCCATGATGGGAAACAATATTTTCTCTGTTTCTGATTTTTTCCAAAAATTCGGGTGTCATCCCTATTCCTTCATCCGTTACTGTCAGAATGGTTTTGTCTGTCGTCTCCATGACTCCGACTTTTATACTTTTTCCTCTGCCTGTATACTTGATGGCGTTGGAAATGAGGTTTCTGACAACAACGGCAAGCATCTTCTCGTCGGCAAGAACGTGATGCTTAAGATCGATAAAGGATGATTCAAGGAGAATTTCTTTCTCATTGCAAATAGGCTGCAGGAATGAGATGATGTCAGTCACAAGCTTTGCAAGATCCACATTCTTGATCTCACATTTCATCTTATTGTCTGAATTGGATGCCCATTGCAGCAATTTCTCCATCTCCGACTGTATTTTCTCTGCTTCCAATGTCGCTTTTGAAATAAGGAGACGGGAATCTTCTTTGTTTGGATCGCTCGACATTATTCTGCGTAGTGTGGTAACGATGGCAAACATCGGATTTTTCAAGTCGTGTGCCACCACCGACACCAATTGATCCTTTAGCTTCAGTGTGTTGAGCAGCGATTCG
>CAMJFV010000090.1 GCA_946405045.1 uncultured Bacteroidales bacterium
GAATATCAGGTTGACACATCTGAGAGTGGAGATCCATTGTTAAACGCTTCCAAAAAGGTGAAGTTTGAATTATATGGATACGATGACAAGACTATCCATCAAATGCGTCAACGTGCACAATCCATATACCGGAATGTTTCGCTGGAAACAGTCATTCAAGATATCTTCCGTCGGTGTGGTATATCGAATGTTGAAATGGATCCTTTGGAAAATCAGAAACGATTTGATCAGATTCTGATTCCAAATCTATCCGCAATTGATGCGTTCTCTTACTTCGATAAATACTACGGTCTGTATAACTATGGCGGTTTGCTTTACGGAGACATAGATAAAATGTATCTATGTTCAACGATCGCGAACAACGGAACTCAAACCGTTCCAATTTATGTAAAAGCAAACCAACAGAATACTGATGTCACGGGAATGTTTTATACAGAGGGTGGATACAAAATGCAGACAGTTGCACCATCTGTGTCAGTTATTTCCGAAACTGATATCGAACGAATCTTGAATCCAGAAATTATGTCAGATGTCAACCTGATGTCATTGATATCTAACCATACACCATTGACACGATTGTTCAATACAACTGACATCGATTCTGTTGAGAATAAGATTGAACAAACAAACATCTTGCACAAAATGGATCGGTCAAATGTATCATTACAACAAGCAGCCCGATTAAACGAACAGATCACACGTGTTGATCTATCTGGTTCAGGATTTGATGTTGGCTTGTTCCATCCGAATACTCGGTTCAATCTAATATTTGAATCACCAATCCGTGGTATGAGTATGAATGATGCATACCGTGCAAAATACATCATTAATGTATTTGAGAATACAAATGGTGATCTGTTTACAGCAACAACCACAATGCAATTGTGTACCAACTAAAAAAAAAACAAAAATGGATGTGGGGGCTTTCGCCCCCACACTCCACTTCAACGCATTCGAATGTATTGAATGATCAGACGCCGTAACCAGTGATCTGAGCACCATTCTGATACTCGATACCGACATTCTGTACACTGTCATTCAGGCTGTCATCCTTGCTGACGAAGCCCGTCAGATTGTCGAACATCTGAACGACATACGGAAGCACTGACTTCATCTGAATCAGAAGGTTCAGGTTCGGTGCAGACATGTGATTCATCATGCCGACATACATGATCTGCTCAACGATTTTTCTTGCATCCAGAAGGGTGTTGACCATGTCTTTGCTGAACTCCATGCCGATCTCACGACCGCACATTTTGCACTTCAGATGTGTCTTACCATCTTTATCGATGACAGTTTCAAGCTGGGGTGTAGCTTTGCCATCGATCCATGCAAGGTGAACGCAGCACAGCTTCGCGTTCTTGATCTTCTGAGCTTCGACCGGGTTCGGATACCAGCCCTGACGGTTCTGGAGATCGCCCATCATGATCATGGTATTCGCATCGATGATCGGCTTCAGAAGGTTCATTACGTCCGGATGAATGTTCTCCACCGGATTCTTAGACTGTCCGTACATTGTGATTGTTCCTCCTTAGTTAGAAATTTGCTTTGCAACCTGAATCAGGTTGGTAAATCTGGTACCACAATCCTTCAACTGGATATAGTACGGTGAAAGATCCGGCTTCACGGAACCGTACACTGATACGAGATAGTTGTACAACTGCAGAGAACCTTCCGGCTTCTTATCGAGCATTTCATACAACCACTCTTTCAGAGAGTTGAGGAATTCAGTCTGAACCGGTGACAGCTTTGTCGGAAGATCAGACTTCTTCAGAAGCAGTGCACCCTGAATGATACCACCCGGGTTTGCCAGGATCTGATCAAAGATAGTTGCTTTGATCGGAACATTCGAGTTCACCAGCTCAATGATGGTCTGATCATTGTTCATTGCCAGACACGCAGCGACTGCCAGAGCTTCCTCATGCTGCATATTGCCACATGTTGTCACGATAAGATCAGCCATGCTACCGAGCAGCGTCTCAACTGCACCCTGAATGTGTTTCACCTCAGATGTGTTGATTTCAGGCTGAGCACCATCTTTCTTTTTGTCTTTGTCCTTAGGTGTATGGGTTTCGAAATACTGTGCGAGAACCTTGACCAGAACGGCACCGATGACTCCGTTCAGACTCGGATCATTGCGCGATGCGAGAAACTGCATCAGGATCGTGATGAATGCAGGATCCATCGAATGGTTGTACATGGCAAGCATCAGTGCCTGTGCTTCCTGATCCGTCTCGAGGTCACTCTGCAGAATTCTCTTTGCGATGTCCGGACTGACCTGTGCGCAATAGGAGTACAGACTATTTCTTGCCTGCTCCAAAACGCTCAGTCTCTGTTCGGGACGCATCGCATCGATTTGGATCCCGAGTTTCTTGAGATAGCTTGGAATACTATCCAAGAATGTCACAGATCCTTCCATGAAGTGGGTAGGTGTATTTGTCAAATACATGCGGATGTTCCTCCTTTGGATTTTTTATGATATCCTTCGGTATCAGATATCACAGGAATTATGTATATACCTGGCCGAAGAATTTATCATCAATTGTTGCGCACATCGATCCCGTTGAACTTTGAAACAGGATTCTTGGATGAAACCGTATTATTACGATTCATGAAGCTGGGTCTCTTGGACTTCGTCAAGCCATCAGACATTCCAGATGCTACATGGAACTGATCAAGGTCAACATCCTTCATCGGAACATTCGGAAGACCTGAGATCACGCATGTTGCAATCATAGTCTGTGTATCAGACGCGACGATATCCTTATACTCATCCAGTCTACCAATGCAACGTGTCCGGACATCATCGAATACGGTATCGATATCATCCTTCGCAAACGCAGACTTCAGTGAGAATGCCAGCATACCGAAGTTGTTACCGGGATCAACCCAAGGCTGATTACCATTGATGACCTTTTCAGTGATCATTCGTTTCAGATAACCAGCATTTGCAGCTTCGGCTTTTACACCGATCAGACGTCCAGGTGTTCCAAACAGATTCTTGCGATCAGAATCATCAATGGAATCAACGGTTGTTCCTTCATACCATTTTCCCTGAAGAATTTCAATCGCGGTAACAACCTCCTGATTGATTTCAGTATAGTTGCTCGTACGCGATTTATTACGGAAAACAACATATGAAGTGATACCCACCTCGCCGAGTTCGGTGAACAGATCAGTTGTATTCATATGGTATGCGATCGGATCATCCATTGCCGGGACGACGATAATCGGAATCAATGTGATGTTGGGAACATCCTTCAACAGCTGTTTGCAAAGCGGCACAATCGCACCACTACCAGTTCCACCTGCTGAAGATGAGATAACGATCACCGGTAATGATGAAGCATCACATTCTCTGATCAGTGTTGTGAACTCCGTTGTGCCGAGATGCATTTTCATCATTTCAGCACCACGCTCGCGAACACGACCAGATCCAGTGTTCTCATCAGATACGATCGGAAGCGGTGTGACATTCGTCAGTGTCTTCATGTCAATTGAAGACGTGACAGAGTCAACTGCATAGAATTTTGTATCGGAAAGCTTTTGGGAAGATGCTGCCAGTTTAACAATCTGGCTGCCTGTATTTCCGAGACCAATGACAATGTGCATTTGATAGCTCCTTTCTGTCCCATATAGAGACGTAAACATTTGAACAATAATCGGTCTGATAGATTCGTCGGTACTTGTTTGTTTCCATCAAGTACAGATGAGGATATTCTCTCAACAGGAATTTCCAAGCTTCTGTAAAGGTGTCAAACGTTCCAATGAGGATATCCTCACATTTGTCATTCATCTGTGTGACACCCCATCGTTTCAGAATCATCCTACGGAACCATCAGACGGATTGATTGGCGGCATTATAATTGTTGGCGGATGTTGCTCGATCGCAACCATTGTTTTTGACATATACTCAGCCAGAGCTTTCTGCAGTTGAACGAGAACATAGTCACGTTCACTGCATTCATCGAGGTCAATAAACACAGTTGCTGATGCAGGGTTATCACCCTCAGCCGGGGTAGAGTTCACGAGGACATTGTTGTTTTTGAAATCTCGTGAATTGGAAAAACTCTTCCGGAAAATCTCTGCAATAGATTCTTCGATGTTCGGAAATCTATTGATATCGGAACTGACATTGGTGTTCACAATCGCACTGGTCTTGATGTTGATACTGAGTATCGCCATGTGAATTACCTCCTTTAAAAATATTATGATGGGGCGCTTCAGCGCCCCATACATTCAATTAGTATCCGGTGATACCACCGCGCTTGTTGTCATCTTTCAGACCCTGCTTAATAGATGCCAGAGGTGTCAGAATGATTTTGTCATTATTGCGTGGAGTGATTGTAAACCAGTTATACATGTTCACCGGCTTTCCTGTTTCCAACGCAATGTGAACACCTGCTGAATAGATTGCTGCAACCAGCGGGAAGATCGTTGCTGCGATCATCAGATGCAGACCCCATTTGGTAGAGCACTCTTCGAACACATCTCTCTCAACCTTGTCAATGGTCTCTGTCAGATTCACAGTACGCCAGTCATTATACTTCGCAGACAGTTCAGTGTTGTACTCGCATCCAGGAACCACATTGTGATCCTTCTTACGGAAGATCGGAATATACTCATGATAAAGCTCCGGGACAATGTTCCGTGCCTTATCAGATTCCGAAAACTCCGTGACATACTGCAGTGTGAATCCACAGATTGAAATTGCGAACTGCTCGCTTTCTTGTGCATGGACAAAGTTCATGATGTGTTGCCATGCCGTTGTCCATACCACCGGGATTGCCGCAGGATCCGCAAGACTTGCACCAAACTCGTCGTAAAAGAGTTGTGCAGCCAACTTCGGCAATGTCTCAGTCAGCACGGGGTCTCCTTTGAACGTTTCCATGAAACGTTTCCGGCGTTCCGGATAGTTGATTTTGTTTTCTTCGCTCATTGGATATCGCTCCTTCGTTCTTAATGTATTAGATGATTGAACCATATGACAAGCCATACACTCTCCCATCCACAAAAACAATATATGCGTTCTGGATAATAATATTCTAGACATATATTATTTTTATGATAACGACTGAAAGGACTGAATAACTTGAAAATTGTTTATTTGAAATTGGTGAACTTTATCGGTGTCAAAGCCGCAACTGGTCTCAGTGAGATCGAGTTCAAATATGATAAAATGACACAACCGATCATCCAGATCTATGGTAAAAACCGTTGTGGAAAAACTGTTATGATCCAACAACATCACCCGTTTTCATCCATCAATTTGACTGGTGACGAACGCGGAGATTTATCATTGATCCTTCCGGGTGAAATCGGTTGTAAGAAAATCATATATGAGATCAACGGTAAGGTGTATGTGATCACACATACATATCGTCCTACCGGAAAATCTCATACAGTGTCATCATCGATTGTTCACAATGGTGAAGAGTTAAATCCAAGTGGTGGTGTGACAGCATTCAATTCGTTAATAGAGAAAATCATGGGTATAAATAAGTATCAATTCCAGTTTATTATTAATGGAACGAATCTGACATCATTTGCTGGAATGGGTGTGACACAACGAAAGAATCTGTTGAACAAAGCGTTGGGTATTGATATCTATGATAAGATTCATAAGCTTGCAACGGATGATTATCGTTTCACGAATAAACTGATTACGTCATTAAATCACACCAAAGAGTATCTCCTTCAAACATATGGTTCGTATGAAACGCTGTTCGCAACACTGGATACGAAACGTTCTGAATATGATAAGATGTTATATGAGTTACAACAGATGAAATCCCGCATGGATGCATTGGTTGGAACCATCCAGACGATTGAACAACAAAATCCGGAAGGTGAGTTGTATCAGCTCAACAATCAGCGTGTAACATACAAAAATGCCGTCGATGAAATGGGCGGAACATACGATCCGTCACTATATGATCGGTTGGTTGATGAACAGATTCAACTCAATCAACAGTTGTCTCAATTGAAAGCAAACCGATCTATATTAATGAATGAGATCGATGGATTATATGAAAAACAACATAACATCGAATCAATCATTCAGCAGCTTCAGAAAGAGAAATCGGATTATGAAGAAATGGTTCGATTTGTTGCAGATCTGAAGAATAAAATTGACTCTATTCATATCGAACTTGCAGTAAGTGCATCATCACAGTTCATGTTTGGTATGATGTCTGTGGCACAATCTGTGAACACATCGTGTCAGGAAATCACATCATCATTGACACATGAACATCTCGAATTGTTGGTTAAGATGATTCTGGAGAATGTTGATGTATCAGCTGTGTTGATGACTGAGGGTGCTTCATTGATGGATTCTGAGAAAGAGAAATCAATCATTTCATATATTCATTCCATGTTGCAATCTGTCGAAGGTGATATTCCAACTGATTGTCACTATCCGAATTGTTTGTATCGGAAACAAGCTGATTCATTACAGACTTACTTCAAAGCATTTCACGCAACATCCAAAGGTAAGTTTACCAGATATGATCTAGAGCAGATGGATCATGCATACAAGAACGTGCTTACAATCAAACGTTTGATTGGTATGGATTTACCGGATGATCTTCGAGAGATGTTCAATATCAAAACCATCATGACAAATATCCTCAACGGAAAACTCGGAATCGATGTTTCATATCTGAAGTATATGATTGAAGAAGCTACGAAGCAGGAGCAGCTCAATCAGTACATCAAACAATATACTGATTCTCAAAAGACATTGGAAGTCATGAAGAAAAATGTGACGTTGACGAATGATACTGGTGATGATGTTGATGTAGTCAAACAGTTGATCCAATCGAAAGAAGCTGAGAAACTTCAACTGGAACAACAGATCAATCAAATGGCAAATACGATATCCGATAGTGACAGAAAAAGAATGATGATTGCATCTATTCAGAAGATCGACATCAACAGCATTGAGACAAAGATCTCTCAATTATCAAAGCTCGTTGAGAAACATAATGCCGCAGTTGAAGAACATACTCAGATTTATAGTAAATATCAACAGATGACACATAATGCTTCAATTCTACAATCAGAGCTTGATCGACTTGAAAAGGCGTTTGATCAGTATGTGAAGACATCTGCTGAGATTGAAAGCCACACAGCAAATGACGAACGCTATAGAGTGATTGCAGAAGCAACATCATCCACAAAAGGAATCCCGGTATTAGCAATCAGAGAAACTGTTGACAGAGCGATCAGCACAGCAAATAGATTGCTGAATGTGATGTATGATGATGAGATTGAGCTATTGAGACCAATCATTGATGAATCACAATTCACACTTCCATTCCGATGTGGAAGTAACCATTCTGCGGATATCAAATATGGTTCTCAGTCTGAATCAACATTACTATCACTGGCATTGTC
>CAMJFV010000091.1 GCA_946405045.1 uncultured Bacteroidales bacterium
GTTCCGGACTTCCGTGACAGTTGTCTGATTGCAACAGCATTGGGTATGCGTCTATTTGTTGAAACGATTATTCCTCGAATGGTTGTGTATTTAACGAAAGGATGCAATATCAAAGACAAATACTATTCTGACAAGTTTGTGTTCAAGAATGAGTTTGGCTTCTTGGCAATGGCATTGATCGCGAAGAAAATGTATGCTTCATCGATGTTTGTTCAGGAAGGAAATCCAAGAGATATTCATGACATTGCTGTATCAGGATTGTCATTCAAGAAGAGAGACTCTGCAGAATTTCTGGAACCGGTCATGGTGAATCTATACGACAAATATGTGTTGACGAATAATCGTGTACGTCCCGATAGCATTCTGGATGAATATGATGCACTGCGACATAAAATCCTGAGTGAATTGGATCAGCACACAGGATATTATCAGGTACAGAGTATCAAGGATGTTTCCGCATATTCTGCTGATAAGGTTCTCCCGGAACAGATGCGTGGTGCATTGGTCTGGAATGCAGTTATGCCTGATGAACAGCTTCTTCCGATGGATCGTGTTATCGTGGTTCGTTTATCATTTGATCTGATGCGACAATATGCTTCCACCAATCCAAAGATTGCGGAAGTGTTGCGATTGTCATTGGTCAATAATGAAAAGGAAAAGACTGTTCCATTTATATGTTTACCGGAGAACTACAAGGAGCTGCCTGATTGGGTCAAACCAATCATTGATAAAGAAGGAACGACTGATCGTTTGCTGACACCTTGCAAACAGCTGTTGAGTTTGTTCGATATCATGGTTGCTGAAACCAAAGCTGGTATGGTTCCGTCAAGAATGATCTATTTATAAAGAAAGGGGGTGTGCTCATATGGATGAGCTGTATGTATGGTTAGAGTCATACGGTGGTACATCGTACGATCTCACAAGTACAATCTATTCGATTGAGGCAACTCTTCCATTTGTCTCACCATTCGATTGGAGAACATCCATCGAAAATGTACTGGACCAAATGGATGAAGCAGTCGATATCATTGAGAAGTATGGCAAAAATCTACCAGATAATCTTCCAAGCAAACAGATTGCAAAACGCATGTTCGTAATGGACGTTCTTTCGAAACTGGTCGAGAATGTCCGTGCAGTGTGTCGCGAGATGGGTCTTGATATTGATGATATTACAACAATCGACAAACTCAGAAATGTTGTGCTGGCAATGTCTGAGTTGATAGACATGTTTATCAACAATACAATCGAAACGATCCAGAAAGAAGATTTGTTCGAGAAACATGAGGATGACAATGATGATTCATTCCAGAACATTCTTGATGTTGACGAACGAGATCTTGTACAACTTTCATACAATGTTGCACAGATCAGAGACACATATTTCATGTCGTTAGATGATGACTCTGATGAACAATAATATTGTTTCGGAGTTTAACATCACTATACCACATTTTATGCATGAGGAGGATAAAAGCATGTCTTTCCAAAGTAACAGCTTCGGAGGAAACTCCAACAATCAGCAAGATGGTGAGAAAAAGCGCACCAACTTCCGTCTCGGTCGGTTCTATGGTTCCGATGGTATTCTCGATCTGTCCATCTGGATCTCGAACTCCGCAGTATACACAATCTTCCAGATCAAGTCTGCTGTCGGCAAGGACCCGTCTACTGGTATGAATGTGTATGAAAACAAGGCTCCTGCAGAAATCCCGCGTGTATTCATGAATCCGGAAAACCTCAGAGCGCTCATTGAGTCGAACAGGGCTGGACTGGATACAATCGACATCTCTCCGAAGAAGGGTTCACGATTCCTTGCAACGGGTCTTGTCAACGGATCCCAGATCAAGATCACGATCACGGAAGAGAAGCACCCGAAGCCGCGTGAGATCACCTTTGATGCAATTCCTGTCGGCAACACCAATGTTCAGAACGGTAACTGGAAGAACATGATGGATATTCTGCAGATTGCATTGAAGAAAGCTCTCACAACAAAGCTGAACCCGGACGAGTTCGGTGACGTTTCTGGCAGCAATGATGACGAACTCCCAATCTAACATACTTGATTGGTCTTACATTGGAAAAGATGGGTTGATCATCCAATTCGAAGACCTGGTATCGTTTATTGGCTGGAACGCCTCTGAGTATATTAACAATGCTCAGGGGCGTCCCGTCTCTAAAACGAAGGATGAACGTCTGGTTGAATACATTAACCGTACAGACTACGACATCCCGAAGTATGTGAAGGAAACAACTGGTGTTGACATCACCATGGAACAATTGATCAACTCAAAACATGCAACTCCGCCAAATGTGTTATATGCGTTCAGAATGTTCAAGGCTGCCGTGGACAACGGTTTGAAAAACTTGATGATACATTCAAATGTATATTCACAATTGTTGGAAGTGTATGTGAAGTCGGCTTTGCCATATGCAAGATATGTACACGGGGATATAGTCCCCGTGTTAAAAGACAATCCTAACTGCACCTACACGACTTCCGATCCCGCAAACATACGTAAGTGTGTTGATGTCGGAGTGCCGTTTGCATTGACAATTTGTGATGACTTCATGTATGTAGCGCCCGTCGTTACTGACGACAAATTACTGAATCAACTGAAAAAACAGAATGTGTTTGTTCAATATACAAGCATCATGGGAAGTGGTTTGGTTCGGTAATATATCACTCGCACGAAAGGGAGGAACAATGTGAAAGAACCGGTAAACAAAACCATGTTGTACTTGTATGATCCTGAAGCGGAATACACGTACAACGCAGCGCACGGTACTGTGTATGAGTACAATGGTTTCCCGACTGGATGGAACGGTCGAAAATATAAGAAGACTCGATTCATCGGATGGGAACCGATCCCTGAAGATATCATTATTCGTCATGCGGGTTCACAGATCTTTGTGAACTTCTCTGCATTGTTCCCTGATAATGTTATCGATCCTGCGATTCAGTTGTTCCAAATGAGAACCAGAAGACTTGATTTACAGAATCTGATTTGTGAACAGATCAATTTCTTCACGGCGTTGTATGATGATGATAATGATCTGATTACAAGTATGCTGGTTGCAAAATATTTGACAGACTCTCAGACATATACAATCGTGACGTTTGATGAGTTCCAAAAGCAGCTGTTCGAGATTCTGTTCCCTGAAAGAACAATTGCAAAGATTAGAAAGATGGTTGAAGAGAATGACGTTGGTGATGACGTCAAAGGTCTGTTTCCCGAGGATATGCCCCGTGATATCTTCATGGTATCTTTCATGATCAAAGTCATGCACATCTTCATTGAGCATTTCATCATTTCTACAGGCAACTCACCAAAGGATTTGTATGAACTGTTCGCCACAGCGTTCACCAACATCATGAACCATATCAATCCGAACATTTATGTTCTGTTGTATGATTACGTCCACAATTCAGTCATGCAGAGTTGCTCATCAAACTCAAACATATATGATATGCAGGCGATTGATGGTGTGACGATTCCGACAACGACACTGTATGTCATGCGTAAAAGTCTGCTCTGTGATGGATTGATCAAACTGACATTTGCATCTGCATGGGATAAGATTAACAAACGCCCTACGTATTCTTGTGTCGGTCTGATTAAGGCAATCATCACACAAGCATCTTTTGTGACACGCAAGGTTCAGTTGAGATATTCACTGGTCAATGTGGATGATGTATCACAGCTTCTCTCTGATCAGATTTCTACAAATTCGCCAATCTCAATGATTCGTTCATTCAATCCTGGTGAATACTGTTGCATGTTCATGGATCTGAATTCCATAATTGCCCAAATTGCATTGGAAGCTGATCTGTCCCCTCTCGATTTCTATCTTAAGAATCTGCCACAGATGAACGATCTTTCGAAGATGTTAATCGAATCTGTGTTATACAATAAATTCCATTCATCTTTGTCAATCAACACATTGTCGATGAAGCAGAAGTATATCCTGCTGCTGTATGTCAGAAGTGTTGTCATGCAGCTATATTCACTATCTGAATCTTCGACAACAGGAAGTACACTCATCAACATGTTGACTGCAAAGACAGTAAACCATACAACCAAAACACTGACCCAGAAGGATTTGAATTCTGTCAAGAAGTATGTGAAGCTCAATAATCTGAAAGCATATCTCTTGTCAGATAACAATGTGAATGCGTTTGTGGAATCGATCATGCACACTGTATTGTCATCATATACTATCGTCAATCACAACGATCCGAATCTTCTCGATGTATCGTTGCAGTATGATGCTAATACAATGACACTTGATCTGCTGGATATGTGTGTCAGGTTGTTTGATTATATTGCCCAACCTCAAGCGTCATAAAGAAAGGAGTGTGATGTTGTATGCGAGCTGAAAGAATCAATATGAACATTGAATATCTTGCAGACTTAGCAACACATAATGGGTTTCGTATTGAGAATGAGGATCAGTATTCACCAACGAATGTTGATGCATGGGTAAACTCTCAGAAGTTTACAGATGTTGAATACAGATGCGATTGTGGTGCATTTACAGGTCAAGAGTTCATTGGTCAAACATGCCCGCGTTGCCATACGGAAATCATGTTGCATTCTCTGAACTTCGGTTATACCGGATGGATTCCGCTGAATGGTCATCATGTAATCACCCCAGTATATTATGTTATGCTGAAGCGTGTCCTCGGCACACAGTTACTGCGGTATATACTCGGTGATTATAAAGAGAAGCAAAACATCAAGTACAATGAAAATGATACTGGTACATCATCTGAAGAAAAGATCAAAAAGCGTGCTGGAAGAATTGCTGCAGATGATATTCGTGCAATCGAAGCAAAGGTCCCGAAGTCCAAGCGTATGTATAAAGGACTTGGTCATGACGGATTTTATGCAAGATTCGAAGAAGTCATGAGAGCATGCGCACCTAAGAATGATCCCGAAACAGAGATCCTGATTCAGGAGAAGGATGCTGTATTTACAACACAGATCCCGGTATATTCTACAGCATTCCGTCCAGTGTCCAAGACTTCCGAGACCAAGTATTACCCGAAGATCAATAAACCGATTGCGATGATGATCTCGGTTGCTTGTAAGATGGAAAACATGCAGCTGGATCTTGAATACATCCAGGCATTAAACTATATTCAGAAGTGTTGGATGGATGCAGTTGAACATCTGATCAAGAATGAGATCTCAAAGAAAGAAGGTTTCGTTCGTTCAGAAATTGTCGGTGGTGGATTCCTGTATTCTGGAAGATGTGTTATCACATTTGACAATACATTGGATGTCGATGAAGTTGATCTTCCGTATTCGATGGTGCTAACCGCATTCCAGTTCCGCATCACAAGAATGCTTGCTGTACGCTATAACATGACACTTGAACAAGCATATCTCTTTGTCAATACCAATGAACAGAACGAACTGGTTCGTTCGTTACTTGACGAAATCATGAAGACACCCCAATGGATTATCTATCTTCGTGAACCAACAAACAACATCGCATCAATCGTATTGGCGAAGATACGTCGGTACAAGATCGGTGATGATACAATGTCCGTCCCACCTGAACCGCTGAGAGGTTTGAACGCAGACTTCGATGGTGATGCATTGGATATCTTGTTCCTTCCGGATCAACTGGTTCCGATGTTCATGTCGTTCCATTATTCCTGTATGATCGATTACGTCAATGAACGTATTCGTCTGGAATTGAAAGAGTGGAATGACATCGCAATTGGTCGTATGACCGAATAATGAATGAGAAGTAATGGGAGGGCTTGACGCCCTCCCATATAACTTCATTTTTTCTTTTTATATAAATATATTATTTATGTGAAATAAGCCCGTAAGGGTAAAACAAAAAGGAGAATGCCAAATGGAAGAATTAAAAGATTTTTTAAGAGAAACCAATATCGTTGAAATGAATGACGACGAAGAGGTTTTAATCTCGGAAGAACTCGAAAAAGTTGATCAGCTTTTTCAAGAAACTGGTTTTGAACCTATTGAGACCGATATCAATCCATTTGATCCGTTGACTGCAATAACATATGGAAGACAGGATAGAAACGAGCAAAGGTCTGACGAAGCGTACTGGAAAGACATCACAGAGATCAAGACACAACTCAAACGTCATGAACGTTATCTCGCTAGAAAGAAAAAGTTAGAAGCACAGCGTGACGCCGAACGTTTAGCTGAACTCGAGAGACAAAAAGCCGAGGCCGAAAAGAGACGTGTCGAAGCAGAAAAGAAAGCACAAGAAGAAGCTGATCGGAAGAAGCAAAAAATCAACCTCCTCAATGAAATGATTGAAGATGACATTTCGGAATTCAGAAAATATGAAGCTCAGGGCGATTATATGAACGCCCGAGAGAAATATACACATCTGCAGAAATTAATCTTCAGACGTGCTGATCTCATAAATACCATAAATAGATATCAGTTGTATAACGATCTCATGATCTGCAGAATTCTCGACATTCCATGTAATGAAAATGGTGAGTATCACGTCGATTATAGCACGTATACGTTCTATGGCGAATATGATTTTGTTTATAATAAAGAAGCATGTTTCAAAGTATTCACGATATCATTGAATGAAAAACTTACGGTTGCTTGTCTGGCATTCAATGATATTGTATATGTGCCTGCTGACATTATTAGAGTCGGTGACAAAATAACACTTCATGAAGAAATCAGAATATATGCCGAGTTCCAGACTGAATTGTTGAAAAGAGAAAATACTGTCGACATATTAGCTGTATCAAAATGGATATCCGAGATCATGCATAAGATTGTGTGCAATCAACCTGGCTGGACACCTGATAAATTTATGTGTGTCAAGCATAAATCAGGCTTGGTTATGTTTGACAAAGGCGCGCTGAACAAATGTCAGAATATGGCATGCACCGAATGTATGCATAGTGTATACTGTGAGCTGATCCGTGACTTTTCGTACACATTACAGCTTGCAAGAATACACAAGTACGAGAAGTGAAAAAAAAAACATGGTATGATGAACGGGGCGCAAAGCCCCGTTCATTTTTTTTTATTGAGCAATGGAGATATCATATGGACTTCCTATAGTACGTTGCTTATAGTTAAGCTCATCACCAATCTTCAAAACACCCCAGACATCCGATGATATTTCAACATACTTAAGCTCGGTGTCATTCGAATTGACCAGCTGTCCGATTGCAGTATACACCCGAGAACGATATGCTTCACGTTCTGCACCAATTCCATCAGATCGATCTGACGTCTTTAATGTGAACTCACCAAACTTCAGGACATTGCTGTCTACCATAAATTCAA
>CAMJFV010000092.1 GCA_946405045.1 uncultured Bacteroidales bacterium
TGGCGACGGTAGCCGTGTTACGCTTCGGTTGCAGTTTAGGCATGATGAAAAACAAGAATATCGCATTGATCATGAAGTAGAAAATGTTTCCGCCCTGCACCAAAATTCCTAAATATTCGAAAGGAGGTATGTAGATATTCATAAATTTGTCGTTTTGTTTAATGATACAAAAATAAATATTTTATCTGAAATAAGCACTGAAAGTGCGAAAGATCATAGGGTAGGTTGTGAAACCTATCCCAATATGATAAAATCATGCGTGTTGCCTATGTTTTAGAAGGAAAATTGTCAAAAGTTGCCTATGTTTTAGAAAGAAAATTATATCTTAAAATCAGATTGTCAATAAGTTAACTGTGCGTTTGGAGAGGTGCTCATTTTTGCCGTTGAATCTAATAAAAAAGATGCATGTTTATGACAAGATTTTGTGAGTATGCCGACGTGTATGATTGAGATTGAGAATAGGGAAGACGAGGGGATTTTTTTCCAATTTTTGAAGACGGAATGGCTTGTGAAATTGGGGATTGTTTCTAATTTTGTTTGAATTTTTGCTGTCAAATAGTAAAAATGACGCGAATATCAAGTACAATCACATCATATGAAGATTGAGTATATGAGACCGGTATATATTTGGCAATATCCAGAATGGCCAAGCAAAAAATCCCCGAATTTTACTTTCGGGGATTTTTTTGCGATTTTCCAATTATCTATTCCCATTCAAAATTTCCATCACCAGCTCCGATTTCAAAATGGAGTTTGGCGATTCCTAGGTCGATATGGGTGTATCCCATCATTGAGAATCGTCTCTCTGCTCTCACTTTGTGTCTGCCGTCTGCATCTGTGATAAGTTCGAAGTGGAATTTTTGCTGGTTGATAGCTGTGGGGGCGAGTAGGGCGGACTTCACTCCTTCGCGGAACCACGCAGGTGTGGTGTCGCTTATGTTGCTGACCTCCTGTTCTGTCTTGATCTTGTGTGGGTTTCCCTGCGTCTCCCCATATCCGAGTGCTATCATGCACACTATCTTTTCCCCTTTCCTTACGCTATATGCATCGTCGACTTTGCGGTATGAGAGTCCTGCCCAACATGTGTTGAGTCCGAGCTGCTGAGCCAGAAGCACAAGTTGCTCTCCATAGTATCCCACTCGTTCATCAAGGTCTGGCGACTTGGCTCCCACCATGACGAGATAATTCTCCACTCCGTAAAACTGACCGTATGCCATTAAGCCGCTGAAGGCTTTCGTCTCTTTGGTGACAAGCTGTATATGCAGATCGCCAAGACGGTTACACTCGTCAATCTTTGACTGAAGGGCCTCGATGGTCTCCTGTGGAATCTCTTTGTGTATGTACTTGCGCACGCTGTGTCGTGCTTCTATTGCTTCTTGTATTGTCATGATGTTCTGGCTCCTCCATTTTTATTGTGTACTACAAAAATGCAAAAAATAACCAACTAAAAATCAAAAACGACGCAGAAATTGCGCCGTTTAAGAACTGAAAACATTTAGATAGATGGTCTGGTTTAAACTTCTCATAATGGTTTAGCTTATGAAAAGTTAGACTGGCATTATGTATAACTTAACCAAACACTTTCTTTAATCTGTTCATCGCCTCTTCCAATGTCTTTCTTGGGCAGGCGACGTTGATGCGTTGGAATCCTTCTCCCGTCTTTCCGAATATCCTTCCGCTGTTGAGCCACAGTTTGGACTCGAATATTATCTTGTGATCAAGTTCGTCCGCAGACAACCCAACTTTTCGGAAATCCAACCAAACAAGATAGGTTGCCTCGTGATTAATTACCCTTACTCCTGGAAGATACTGATCGACAAATTTCTTTACGTATTCCACGTTTTTCTTTATATAATCGAAGACTGCGTTAAACCACTGATCTCCGTTCTTGTATGCGGCAATGGTGCTGGCATATCCCATGATGCTGATCTCGCTGTATCCCGACACTTTGTATGCATGGGCGAACGCTCTCCTGATCTTCGGATTTTTTATGATGATATTGGCTAGTTGTAATCCGGCAAGATTAAATGTTTTGGATGGCGACGTGAATGTGATCGTATTGTTTTCCAATTCTTGACTCAGACTCGCGAATACGTGGTGCTTGCCTACAAATGTGAAATCGGCATGTATCTCGTCGCTTAAAATGATCACATTATGTTTCAGACATATCTCTCCGAGTTGCAACAACTCATCTACACTCCACACTCTTGACACTGGATTGTGTGGGTTGCACAACAAAAACAGCTTTACATTGTTGTCGATAATCTTTTGCTCAAAGTCTTCGAAATCAACATAATATCTGTTTTCAGTTTCACGATATACCAGAGTGTTATCAACCACTTTCCTTCCATTACGTATTATGGTTTCTGCAAATGGATGATAAACCGGACTTTGAATCAACACTGCGTCGCCTTCCTCGGACAATGCTCTGATGGCTGTCGCGATTGCAAACACAACACCTGGAGTCTTTATCAGTTCGTTTTCCTCGAAATCATAGTTGTATTTCTTGTGAAAATACTCTATGACGGTGTTGTTGTATTCCGACAATGCCTCGCTGTATCCGAAGATTCCATGGTTGACAACGTCGATCAACGCTTCCTGGATATAGCTTGATGTCTTGAAATCCATATCGGCTATCCAAAGAGGCAAAACGTCTGATGGCAAACCAACGTGTTCAGCGAAGTCGTATTTGATGGACATCGTGTTGCGACGCTCGATTATTGTATCGAAGTCTAAGTTCTTTTCACTCATGATATGTATGATTAAAGCATCTTGTCGACATTCATCCAGTTGTGATGCTGAGCATCGTTCCTTTGTGAACACCGACAAGATGCCGGCCATAAAATAAAAGTCTCGAATTTAATTTTATAGAGCCTTCAATATTAATTGAATCGCTGGACAGCCACTGTGTAGATGTCTTCGATCAGACGAATACCTCCTGTATAGCCCACATAAAAATCATCAAACACAACCTTGTCTAAGACTGGCCATGAGATATTCAGGAAGTTTCCGTTCAGTTTCTCCGTCATCTCTTTTTCGTAGTATCCTCCCAAAATCAGAGGATAGCCGTGATAGTCGTGACTCTTGATCTCTGAGTGGATATTGAATCCATCTGTTTCGAAGGCAACGTCGGCTTTGATTCCATAGTTGAGGTTCTGGAATTCTGCCTTTATCTGCTCCTGAAACTCTTTCGGAGTGTCGTCTGTGACGAATTGTTTGGCTGGCACCAATCCAAGATCATTGACTAGGAACTTAGTGATTGCCAAAGAGTATTGTGCATCTGCCACAACGCTGAACTGCTTGTTGATAACACGGTTTTCCAGAAATAGATCTGCATAACGTGAAATCAGGTAGTAGAAATAATCCTCGTGTTTCTTGATGACATCTTCCACCTTTGACTCATCTATTTTTGCGAATTTTCCTACTTCACGCAAGAACTTGCTTGTCTCAGTCGCACCTACAGGCAACACAGGGTAGTGGAGATATGGAATGCCTAATCTCTTTTCCATAGTCTTCATGTTCTTCAATCCGACCCAAGGCGAGACTAACAGATTGAATTCAGCTTCTGGAATCTTGTTGATGTTGTCTATTCCACGCTGATATCCGAAGATTGTGTTTGGAGTCAAACCTATTTCTCTCAAAAGATTCTCAAGCTCACGGATGTTTCCAAGCCAGAACAAATCCTGATAAGGTACGTCTGCCCAAAGGTTTACAAGTCCTTTCTGCTTCTTGTCCGACTTCTTCAGATATTGTGTGACGATAGCCTCCACCACCTGCTCGTGACCCTTGTAGTTGTTGCCTTTGAATCCGGCTGTAGGAGCAAAAACGACAGGTTTGTCAGCATCTGCGAATTTAGACACGACCTCTGCGGCGTCGTCTCCTACGATCTCAGGAATACATCCCGTCAACACAACATACAAATCTGCGTCGATCACTTTCAGTGCGTTTGTAATTGTGGACTCCAGTTTCTTCACACCACCGAACACCACATCCTTTTCGTTGATGGATGTACATGGGAAAATCTGTGGCGACAAGTATCCGGAGCTTCCTGTTGTGTCGGATAGTTTCTGTGCACAGCCTGGGCCAGAATGAAGCACTGGGCATGCACGGTCTATTGCCTGAACGGTCTGCATAGCCGCCAAAGCACATTTATATCGTTGTTTGTCAAGTATCTTTGCCATTATTTTGCCTCCTCAAAAAATTTGTCTACATTTTGTTCGTACCACCATTTAGTGTATGGTAGTTTGGAGCGTTTTGCCAAATTAGCTTCAAAACTGCGGTTTCTGATTGTGTCTAGAATGGTGTTCGCAAACTCCAATGTATGTTTGTAACCGAAAATCATGTATTCGTCTGCCACATAAATAGCTGGCGTTCCATTCTTGATCGCCCAAACTGTTGAGCCTGGGTGACGAGAGAGATACATGTCTGGTTTATATTTGTTGAGGATATTCATCACCTCGTAGTTCTGCTGGTCTGCCACTGATGTCTCGAAATCAATGTTGTTGTCGAGCAGATACTTCATTGAAGGAGGCACATCTCCGTTTTCGTATTTTTTGTCGTAGTGCCAAGCCAAAGCCCACACCACTTTGATTCCAAGCTCGTTCAACACTCTGGAAACCTCGAATGTATAGCCTGGTCCCATGCCTAAGACGGCTGTCTTTCCCGTCAATTCCTTCTTTATCTCCTCAATCTTAGGAAGATAGATGGCACGCTGCTCTTGGATATACTTCTCGATTTTATCCTCTCTGTGTGTCACTTTTCCGATCTCACGCAACCATGTTTCGAATCCTGTGATTCCACACTGGTTGATGCTACGAACGTATGGCACTCCATATTTCTCTTCCAATGCGTTGCCAAGATAGTTGCCCAGCGTTCCACAGATACATGTGGTCGCGATACTCTCAGAAAGATGTGAAAGTTCTTCCACCGTCGAATTGCAATATAGGAAGACGGGATCCAGATCAAACTGCTTGAACATCTCGATGATCTCTGGACGTGCCGATTCGAAGAAGTTCTTGAAATTGATTTTGTTGGTTTTTACTCCAGGGCGTGGCTTCTGAACTATCGCCTGCATCACCGCATGGTCGGAGATGTCGAATCCCGTCGCCCAGATTTTCGATTTGAATCCTTCACAGTGTACAGCCACAACAGGCACGTCGATCTCATCCTTCACGTCGTCGACGATGCTGTCGATATCCTCACCGATGATTCCTGTGGCACATGAGCTTGATACGAAAATCGCTTTTGGCTTGTAGCGACGGTAGGTCTCCAAAATGATTTTTCTCAAAGCTTCTGTGGAACCGAAGATTGTATCTTTCTCGTTCATGTCAGTTCCGACGTAGACAGTGTCGGATGTGACTCCACGTTTCTTCGACATCACCTTCGACATGTAGTAGCTGTTGGAACTTGTCACGGAGCATCCTGAAGGACCGTGGTGGATAATAGCAACGTCGCGGATACCTGCCAATTGGCTTAATCCACAAAGGGATAGACAAGTGCTTGATTGTGAGAAACATCGTGCACATCCTTTTAATGTGCCGCATTCTGATTTCTCTGCTAAATCTTTTAATGAGCCGATGTAGCCTGTGATCGAACCGATACGATTCTCACGCACAGCCACATTGGAATTACTTAAATTTATGGCCATTTTCTTTAACTTTTATTCTTCAAACAAATGAGTTGACAAGTAACGTAAACCTGTGTCTGGCAAAAGGACTACAATGTTTTTGCCTTTGAATTCCTCTTTCTGCGCTAATTGAGTAGCGGCGTAGAGTGCGGCTCCGGAAGAAGCTCCCACCAACACACCATCTTTCTTTGCCAAAAGACGTGCTGCTTCGTAGGCTTGGTCTGTATGAATCTCAAAATATCCGTCATACACCTTGCGGTCTAAGTTGGCTGGGATATACTCCTCTTTGGTGTTTTCGAATGGGTGTACTCCTGTAATTTCCTCCTGATCAGGACGTTCTGGTGACTGGAATGAGTCCTCTGTAGGCTGCACACCGAAAATCTTAACGTTTGGATTCTTTGATTTCAAGAAGTTTCCTACACCTGAAAGTGTTCCTCCCGTACCTACACATGCTACGAAAGCGTCAACATGTCCGTCTGTATCGTTCCAAATCTCTGGACCAGTTGTATGGAAGTGGACATTAGGGTTGGCAGGATTACGTGTCTGGTCTGCAAACCAAAGGTTTTTCTCTCCTGAGACGTGACGCTCCAATGCCTCCACACACTTGATGAAGTCTGGACCATACTTCTCGAATGTCTCCACTATCTCTGGAACTTCAGAAAGTTTCACTGTCTTTCCTCCTAAAGCGTGGATTACCTGGAAACGCTCCTTCGACACTTGGTCTTGGATGTATACGCGGAAAGGATATCCTTTGGCTGCTGCGATGGCTGCCAATCCCACACCTGTGTTACCGCTTGTTAGCTCGATGATGGTGTCTCCCTTCTTTAGTTTTCCTTCTTTTTCAGCTGTCTCCACCATGGCAAGGGCGATTCTGTCCTTCACCGACTGGTTTGGATTGAAATATTCCAACTTGGCAATAAGGTTAGCACCAAGGTTCTTTGCTTTGTTATATCCGTTAATCTGCAGTAGCGGTGTTTTGCCGACTAGTTCTGCAATAGACTGATGAATGTTTGCCATATCTTTTATTATTTATAATTAGAATTCGTTGTTTTGTATTGCAAAGGTATGGCGGTAGAATATTTTGACAAATAATAAGGGTAAATATGGATAATGCTCCTGATATGACCTTTTTTTATAGAATATCTATGCTGTATGTTACGCAAAAAAGAGGAGTGATAGAAAAAATCACTCCTTGGAAATTCATTAAAAAGAAAAAAGTGGATAAGAGACACATAAAACCTTGCTAAAAGTTGTTCAAAAAGGTGGTTGACAGTGTCTCTTAACCATTATTTTTTAATCGTTACCTTATATATATTTCCTTCCACATGACTTACATCCAAGACGTTGTATCCTTGTTCTGTGGCGGATTTTGGTACATTTTTGAGTGGTTCTCCTTCGAGCAGAATCACTTCAAGTATGTCTCCTTCTGCGATCTGAGCCAATTTGATCTTTGTCTTGACAAATGTCATAGGACAATGCTCTTTTGTTATGTCTAATGTATGTGTTGCCAATTTAATCAGGAATTAAGAATTAAAAATTAAGAGTTAAGAATTAGATGAACATTGTTCGTCCGCCGTCGGAGATTTCCAAGAAAGATGCGACTCCGAGAGTGTCCTTCACTTCATGGATGAAGTCGGATTGTTTAAGTCCAAGCACATGCAT
>CAMJFV010000093.1 GCA_946405045.1 uncultured Bacteroidales bacterium
GAATACATAGGAACGACCTTTGACAGAGCAAACCGGCAAAGCGATGGTTCCATCCAAAGAGACTTCATAATCATTTATGGCTCCCTTGAAATGAACCACATATCCATGCGTCGGTTGAAGATCCACACCCTCAAAACGAGGGAAGCCATCCTCTCCCTGCACCCATGAAAGCAATGGAACTGAATCTCTGTCGTAACTTTTCGGATTTTGAGAAACGTACATATTCAGAGAATCAGTCACAGCTCCGGAAATGAATGCAATGGAATCCATTTGTTGCAAGACGAATAGGTTACCATAACTTCCCTTAAAACCTGATGTTTCTATATAATAAATAGAACTTAAATCTGGAGTGTAGACTTCTCCGGCATTATATAAATTGAAATGGGATCCATCATACATTCCGAGTCCGATAGCTGCTTCATCGCTTACGATTCGGCCTCTGTTGTAGCAATTGTACATATTGGCGGCAGCCACTCCGATTGAGTATTCGGATGAAACGATCAGACCATAGTTGCTACAATTGTATGCCTCAGATCCTTTTCCATACTCATTTACGCCACCTGCATATTGTCCGATAACGACTCCTTCAAAATGGCAGTTGATGAAAAATCCGTCAATTGCTATGCCTGCCACATCTCCACCTCCCTTCACATAGGCATTCGTCACCTTCAGGTTCTTAATTCGCAGATTTCCTTTTGTATCAAATAACGCCAAATTGTCCTTATTATTCGGCTGATTGATATAAAGGTTGGAAATTGTGTGGTTTCCGCCATCGAATGACCCGCTACTCATGCGGATAGGAGTCCAACTGATCTGTTCTCCATTAATGACACCACAAACAGAGCTGAGGTCGATGTCGGCTTCAAGTATTGCATTCATATACACACCCTTAGCCGCCAGAATCTTATATGAGATGAACTCCTGAAGATTATGGATAAATAGAGTATCCCTGATAATACGTATAGTGTCACTTTCTGTCAAACAGCAAACCGTGTCAACATGTAAAGCATTCTTTCCGATGGAAGCAACGGTATTTGGAATAATGACAGATGTCAAACCAGCACATTCCTTGAAAGCCCCTTCTCCTATAGCTGTGACGGAGTATTCCTTTCCTTCGTATTCTATCTTGTCGGGAATCGTGATGCTTCCTGAAATATTATCATCAGCAGCTCCTACTTGTACAGCAGGATTCTCTGTGTTTATTACTTTATATTTAAAATCACCGATTTCGAAAGTCTGCGACATTGTCGGTATTGTCATTAAAAAGAGGAATGCTATCCAGCAAAATAGTTTTTTTATTGTCATAATGTTAGATTAATTAGTTTTGGTTTGATTCATAAAGATTTTTTCACCCAATGAAACGGCTTGTCATGAAGCTATTTTCAAAATGATTCCGCTTGATGTCGGTATTTTTCGCTTGCAATACAGATGGCATAGTCAGTACACATGCCTTTT
This sequence comes from uncultured Bacteroidales bacterium, assembly GCA_946405045.1. Taxonomy (GTDB): domain Bacteria; phylum Bacteroidota; class Bacteroidia; order Bacteroidales; family Paludibacteraceae; genus UBA1723. The sequence goes on from CAMJFV010000093.1 coordinate 1,456, forward strand.
GTAGTTTGTTCCTGATCATTAGGTTTTGATTTTGTCTATTTTTCAGCAAAATAACAAAAAAATTAGGTTTGTTACGTATTGAAAAATGAGAATTAACAGATGTTAACATTATGAGACGTAGGGTCAGGCACAATATCATAGAGACGGAAACACAAGGAATGGACGGGCGACCAAAAGGGATCGCCTCTACGGACCAATTCCAACGATGGATTATCCATAACAATTATGAATTACGAATTATGCATTATGAATAAAAAAAGAGGATGTATCATTGATACATCCTCTTTTATGCTGAAAATCAAATTGATTACTGTCTTTTCTCTTTGATTCTTGCCTTCTTACCTGTAAGGTTACGTAGGTAGTAAAGCTTAGCACGACGTACAACACCTAGCTTGTTAACCTGGATGCTGTCGATGAAAGGTGACTCCATAGGGAAGATTCTCTCTACACCTACACCGCTAGAGATCTTACGTACTGTGAATCTCTTCTTGTCCTGGTGTCCGCTGATACGGATAACAACACCTCTAAACTGCTGGATACGCTCCTTGTTTCCCTCTACGATACGGTAAGAAACTGTGATAGTGTCTCCACTCTTGAATGCTGGGATCTCTTTCTTTGTAGCGAAAGCCTCTTCAGCAATCTTAATCAAATCTACTGCCATTTTTTTATTTGTTTTTTCTTATTTAACTTAACGCAACATTACCGAGGCTCCTTGCCATCATAAGCGGTTACGCAAAAACGTTGCAAAAGTACATCTTTTTTGTTATTCAACAAAGAGTTGAGAGAAAAATTTCTAAGTGTTCTTATTCTTCTCTATGGATTATCTTGTCGAATAAGATCTCATTGTCTTCGATAACAATGAAAATCGTGAGTGAACCCTTGTTGCCCATATCATTGTAGTTGACAAGATATCTGTTTTCTCCTAGAGATTCGATTTTTTCAACCTTATGGATGTTTTTGCCATCCTGTGCTCCGCTACGGAATTCCCAGACGGCATAGCCTCCTCCTTCACTGAACTCGTTGTCGTAATCGTCTCGGAGTTTTTGTATCAGCGTTTTTGTGCAATAATGAGCAAAGACTGAATCTGTAGCCTCTTGTCTGCCGAAAATATAGTTTTCGTAGAATGTCTGGATTTTTTCGATGGCTTTGGCATCTATGTCTTCGCGGATTGTTTCTGTCGACGAAGTTGTTTCCGCCGGCTGAACTTGTTCTTGTGGTTGTCTGTCGCTGCACGAAACAACCATTGTCGCCAAAATAAATAGAATCTTTTTCATGACCATTAATTATCTAAAATAGGTTGTCGTTTATTCTTCCTTCTTCACTTCGATTCTGAACGTTGTGCCAACTCCTTGTGTTGAGTTGAGAACGTAGATCTTTCCGTGATGATATTCTTCCATGATTCGTTTGGCAAGAGAAAGGCCAAGTCCCCATCCTCGGCTTTTTGTCGTGAACCCAGGTTCGAAGACTGTTTTGAACTTTGATTTTGGTATTCCTTTGCCGGTATCAGTCACGTCGATAATATATCTCGAGCCGCTTTCGCTTACGTTGACGTGGATGCTTCCTGTTCCTTCCATTGCGTCGATGGCGTTCTTGCAGAGGTTTTCAATCACCCATTCAAACAGTGGCACATTCAATTCGGCATTGTATTTCTGGTCGTTCTCGTAGTGACATGTGATGGACACTCTTCTTGAGACACGTCCACGCATATATGACAATGCATTGTCTATCACATCATTAAGGCAGACGGGAGTGCATTCAGGTTTTGAACCGATCTTCGAGAATCTGTTGGCGATGGTCTGCAGACGGTTGACATCCTTGCTTATCTCTTGTGCGACACTCGCGTCGACATCCATTCCCTTCAACAATTCCACCCATGCCATGAGTGATGATATTGGGGTTCCGAGTTGATGGGCAGTCTCTTTGGAAAGACCCACCCACACTCTGTCTTGCTCCGCTTTACGTACGCTCGCCAACACAAGCAATAGGGCGATGAAGAATAGGAATATCAATCCCCATTGTATGATTGGGAAATACGACAGTTTTTGCAAGAGTAGGGAGTCTCCGTAATATAGCTTGTGGTATGTTGTCTCGTCGAGCTTGATGGATATAGGTTCGTTGATCGTCTTAAACGACTCCACTTTGCTCATCAGAAATGCGGAATCTGGCTCGCCTTTATATTTGTCTGGAATATCTATGTTTCTGTACTGATATGGCATACCTTCCGCGTCGACAATCACAACAGGGATTGTGTTGTTGTCTTGAATGACACGCAAGCAGAATGTGAAGTCGAAATCATCCCCTGCAGTTGCGATCTGACGTGTCGCATCAGCCCAGATTTCCATTTTGTCGCGCTCTTCTTTTGCCATTTCTCCTACAAGATTGCTTGAAAACACAATCGACAATAGGAAGATGATGATTGCGAAAAATGAAAATATATATTTGACGGCGGAATAATTTAGAAACGATTTCTTCATACCTAAATGACGTTTTTAATGTTTAAACGTAAATTTTGGCAATTTATTGTTGATTATGGCACAAAGGTATTAAAAATTGAGAGTTGTGTCATTACTTCCAATCTAAATAAAAATCATGAGAAAAAAATTTGATTTCTGATATAGCAGTGTCCTTATATTTTAAACCAGGATAGACGGACTTTATCTTTATTGTCATCCAATATGCCTCTTCTTTGTCGAAATATAGAGTTTGTGGTTCCGATGTGTCTTTGAGCGTAAATAGGTGTTTTTTTTCAATACATCTGTTTGATTCTGAGCTATATTGTAAGAAACTGATTTCTATATCCTTTGCTCTTGAGTTGTTTTTGAATGTGGTAGCATTTTTTGCATAACCGTTCACAATTGAGATTGAGTCGATATAGCTTGCATCGCAATCTTCTTTTGCCAGCATTCTTAAATCATAAATTATTCGTGAACCTTCACCGTATCCATTTTCTCCCTCTACCCATGCTGTTGAGTTGTCTCCATCACCAAGGTTATAAAATTCGTACGAATTATTTCCTGATGACTTCAATGTTGAGGAAACAAAAACAGGTGAGTTATACCACAACGAATCACAAAGGTTTATTCCTTTCTTTTCAGGAACTTTGAAATAAAAGTCGTTGTCTGGTTCTATATTCTTCAATACAATTGTATATATTCCGTCCTTATATTGCCCATTTGTGTTTCCGTAGGAAACGATCATATTCTCCACATCATAAAGGCACTTTGAATACTCAGACAACAGCTCAGTATGCAAACGAAAAACAACTTCATTTATGCTGTCTTTCCAATTGGCCCCAGTATGCAATATATAATGTCCACAATACCCTAGTTGTCCTGGAAAATCACCATCATAATAATTTGAAAAAGTGTTTTTTACTTTTGTAATAGAGTGCCCTTTGAATCTTGCGGTACAAACTTCTGCTGCATCGCATCCGTATATAAACAACATTCCTGGACAACATTGTTCAGGGATTGTGTCCATTGGTCCCCAAATGCATGGCTTTAATTCCGTCGGCTTTTGTACTCCGTCGACATACGCCTTGTAGTCAAAGATGTGCCAGGACCCGTATGATGCACTTGGAAAACCCAACATGACTTCTCTTTCGTTATCTGTATTTAGAAAATTGTAGTTTACTTCCACATCGTAACTGCCTGCTTTGTCAAACTCTTTTACGATTGGATCATACCACATCATAAAATCGTGGAGATAAACATCTATTGTTTCGCTTTCTAATTTAATGTCAGTTGTTTGAACTGACATTAGAGAACCTCCAAGATCGATACAAGGTATGACTTCTCCGTCGTCAGCCATAATAGTATTTGAACAAAATAGTGCTGAAACATATATAAAAAATGATTTCAATTTCATGGAACACTAGATTTGATTTTTGTATTTCCTAAATAGAGAAAAGCATCCGTGTTTGGGATGCTTTGGCAGTTTTTATAATTTCTCTCGATACTTGGTTTCATTCTCGTCTTCAAGTATATTGAGATAGCTGGTGTAGCGGCTTTCGCTGATATAGTGCTGCTCAACGGCCTCTCTCACTGCGCATCCTGGCTCGTGCGTATGGGTGCAGTTGCCAAACTTGCATGATTCGGAGTGCTTGAAGATCTCTGGGAAGAAATGTCCCACCTCATATTTGTCGAATCCGATGGTGCCGAATCCTTTCACACCTGGAGTGTCGATGATGAAAGTGTCTTCTTCAAGCTGGTACATTTCAGAGAATGTTGTGGTGTGCATACCTGTGTCGTGCACAGAAGATATCTCACCTGTTCTGGCTGCAAAATCCGGTGAAATGGCATTGATGAGTGAGGATTTGCCCACTCCTGAGTTGCCGCTGAACAACGTCGTCTTGCCTTTCAATGCATTTCTCACCTCTTCCACACCTTCTCCTGTAAGAGCTGATGTGATATGGCATTTGTAACCGATGCTTTCGTATAAAGTCACAAGTGCTTTCATATATTCCGTCTCCCCTTCATCATATAGGTCGCATTTGTTGATCACGATCACGGCTGGCACTGAATATGCCTCGCAAGTCGCAAGAAATCGATCTATGAAGACGGTGGATGTCTCTGGATGGGCGATAGTCACAGTCAGCATCGCCTGATCTACGTTTGCGGCTATGATGTGAAGCTGCTTCGACAGATTTGACGGTTTGCGTACGATGTAGTTCTTTCTGTCGCAGATGTTGCTGATCAAGCCTTCTGAGTTGGGAAGCTCCTTGAATTCCACGAAGTCGCCCACAGCAACTGGGTTTGTGCTTTTGATTCCCTTTATACGGAAATTACCTTTGATTTTGCATTCCCAAAAGTCGCCGCTCTCTGTGCGTACAATATAGCTGCTGCCTGTATTTCTGAAAACTACACCTTTCATCCAAATAAATAAAAATGGCGGCGACAATGCCACCGCCAAATTAGGTTTAATAACTGAGTATCAATGCCTTTATCTGTCAGCAATTACACAGTCATGATTTCTTTTTCCTTTGCTGAGAACATAGCCTCGACATCCTTGATATACTTGTCGTGGATCTTCTGAACTTCAGCCTCTGCATCTTTCTCTACGTCTTCAGCCAAACCGTTCTTGATCTCTTTCTTAAGACCTTCGATTGCGTCACGACGAGCGTTCCTGATGCTGATCTTTGCGTCTTCAGCCTCAGCCTTAGCCTGCTTTACAAGAGCCTTACGACGCTCCTCTGTTAGCGGTGGAATACACAAACGGATCATCTCACCGTTGTTTTCTGGTGTGATACCAACCTCAGAAGCCAAGATCGCTTTTTCAATCAACGGAATCATCTTCTTATCCCAAGGCTTGATAGCGATAGTGCGGGCGTCTGGTGTTGTGATAGATGCCACAGCTGAAAGTGGAGACATCGCACCATAGTTGTCTACACGGATTGGATCCAAGATTCGTACGTTTGCCTTGCCGGCACGGATGTGGGCGAAAGAATCGTCAAGATGAAGAAGAGCTCCGTCCATCTTGTCCTCTGCCATTTTATAAAAAGACTTTACGTCTGCCATTGTAAAAAACGTTTTTTATTTCCTAAATTTTAACTCTTTTCCATAGACACACATGTCCGTGTGTCTCTACGTGTGGCAAAGATACGATTTTTTTGCATATTGCAATATTATGCAGGGGAAATATTGATGATTGTGGAATGAACCATTAATTTTGTAAACTCGCATTTGACATTTAGAAACTGTTTAATGTGGGCGACCATTAAATTGGAGGGTTGTTGTTGTGGGCGACCACAAAAACCACAGAGGATAGAAACTCTCAGAGAAA
>CAMJFV010000094.1 GCA_946405045.1 uncultured Bacteroidales bacterium
CGGTTGAGATATTCGATTCCTAAACGAAGGTTTTCCTCTGGTTCCAACATTGTTTTTGGATTAGCACCAAGGGCAAGCATAGTCTCTGTCATCAATTGCATCAGACCTTTAGCTCCCGCAAAACTACCGGCATTAGGGTTGAAGCGAGATTCAGTATAGGCAATGGCAGACAATAGTCTCCAATCCCAGATAGTGCTGTCCGCCTGTTTTTTGAAGATGGAATCGTAGACGGAAATATGTTTGTCATCGATAAAGATAGGAACATCTTTGTCCTTGCTTTTCGACACCTTGGGTTCATAGTATTTGGTGTACAATCTATTGATTGTCTTTTCGTTGTCTGCGAAAAAGCTGTTGATCTCTTTCAGCAGAACAGAGTCATTTTTAGCCACAGCCCAGGCATTACGTTGTGGATGCGACACTTCAAGATGAATGTCCAGATTCTTAAAATAACGACGTTGTAGCTGTGCGATATCGTTGTCGCACACCGTCATCTCAATCTCCCCTTTGCTCACCATCTTGATCAGCTGCTCCTCATTGTAATCTGTGGAGACGGCGTTGATCTCCATTCCTCCGCCGATCTCGTCGTTAAGGTTAAGCAGACGGTGATGGTATTTGGATCCCTGCACCACAGTGATTTTTTTGCCGATAAGGTCGAGCACATCCTGTTTCTGCTTGTTGGATTTCCTTTTCTTCTGCACAATTACCTGATGTGTAATCGTCTCCTTGTCGACAAAATCCATCTTTCCCTTATTTGCCTTGTTGATCACGACAGGGAAGGCCAACACGTCGGCGGAATCTCCTAACATGGATATTAGTTCCTCATTGCTTTTGGCCACCTTTATCTCAAGATGTTTGCCCATCTTTTCCGCCAGTCCTTTGCTCAACTCATAGTCGTAGCCCATCTCGTGGCCTCCACGAAGAGTATAGTATGAAGTGGAACGTGAAATCGTTGCAACACGGAGAATAGTGTCTGGAGTGGACACACACTGATCCTGCGACGAATTTTGGTTTTCCGCCGATTTGTTGCATCCAGTCAACAACAACAAAATCGATATGAATATTATCCAATTTTTCATCTGCATCAGTGTTAATTAATTGCAAAATAGCAATAAAATAAATAATGACAAACAAAAAAGATGGAATAATGGCGTTTTTTGAGTCGGGATCGGAAAATTTGAAGGAAAACCATTGCAATAATTTGTAAAGCCACATTTTGTATTTGTGGAAATCTTGCGTTACTTTTGTGGAGTATACAACTAAAATAATGACTAATGACGAATAATATTTTTAAGAATATTCTATTGACTGTGATTCCGACAGTTTTATGTTGTTGCTCAGCGGAAAAGAAGGGCGAAACGATGACAACGGAATCCAATTTCCCGACTTCTGTTTTGGCGTTCGACACCGTCGGTCATATTAATGCAGACTCTACTAATCCACAGTTTAGATATGCCTACAATCTAGTCCTTCCTGAAGAAGGCTTTTCTGTATGTGCGGATTCCATAAGATTGTCTATGATCGCTGAGGCCACAGAAGTGTATGCCAATGATATAAAGATGGCGAGACAGTCTAAAATCAAGTCGTTGGCTGTTCAGGAAGAAGTTGACGTTGCAGCATTTAAGGAACAATTCGAATCTCCTTCAAAGGAAATCCCATGTGAGTATGAGTGTAAGGCAGACAAAGTGTTTGAGAATGCTGATATTTACAATTCCGTCTTCACAGCTTATTCTTATATGGGTGGCGCTCATCCGTATTCCTATGCGGAATTCAGGATTTGGGACAAGGCAAATGCTAAGAGACTGGTGATTCAAGATATTTTTGTAGACGATTCTGAATCCAAACTTACGGACATGATTCTTGATTCTCTTTGTAAGATGATGGATGTGAAAGCTCATGAAAATCTTACAGATGCAGGTATTCTTGATGTGAAGGATGTGGCACCAAACAATAGTATGATTATTTATGATGACTCGTTGAGTTTCAATTATAAACCATACGAGATTGCCTGTTATGCGGTTGGTCCGATTGAAGTTAAATTCTCATTTTCGGATTTGAAACCTTTGATGAAAACGGATTCTCCTCTATATAAATTAGCCGATAAAGATAAAGAATGAAAAAGACATTGCTTTTTTTGCCTATATTCCTATGTATAGTGTCGTGCCATACAAAATCGGATGCAGGATCGGAACAAGGTGGGGTAAGTGATACGATTCAAACGGTTGTCGATTCGGTTGTGAAGGATAGTGTTGTGCCAGAGGCTCCTAAGATTCCGTTGTATGACACAGAGATTTTCCAATATGATACAGCATATTATGTTGATCCGAATCAACCACAACATAAGTTTGTGAAATACAAGGCGGTGCTGGCGATGCCTGCGAGAAATGATTCTGATAAACTGGTGAGAGACATCCGTTTCGATATCATGAAATTTGCGACTGAGAGACAGATGACGGATCCTATTGTCGCAACTACCGGCTATTTTGCAGCCGTCGCCACAAAATTCAAAACTGATTTCCGTGCCGCTGACGAGTTTACAAAAAATCACTATTTTGACTGGAAGGTGGCAAGATTCACTAAAAACTCTTATCAGGATACAAGACTTTATTGTGTGGCTAAGGCCATCTATGAAAACACAGGAAGCACTCCTCTTTTTGGACTGTCCTATAGCAATTGGGATAAAAAGTTGAAGGAGAAGGTGGAATATGAGGATTTGTTCTCGGAAAAAGACGTGGAGGATATCCGCAATGTGCTTGTCTCTTGTATGGTGAAACAATATGGAGTGGCAAATGAGGATTCACTTACAACGAAGGGAATTACAATCGAGCAGATTGCTCCAAGCCGTAAGTTTTTGCTTACGAAAGACACAATTTATTTCGTATACTCTCCGTATGAACTAGGTATGGAAGCGGAACGAAGTGTCAGAATTCCCGTCGCAAACAAACAATTACGCCAATTTATGGACACAACGAAGTCTATCGTAAGATATTTACTTGAAGATTAATATATGGCAGATATATCAATTATAGAAAAATACTTCCCGAATCTTTCGGATGAGCAGAAATCTCAGTTTTCAGCCCTTGATGCATTGTATCAGGACTGGAATTCAAAAATCAATGTGATTTCTCGCAAAGACATGGACAATTTCTATGAGCATCATGTGCTTCATTCGTTGGGCATTGCGAAATTCACAGAGTTCGCTGATGAAACTGAGATTTTAGACCTTGGTACAGGAGGCGGGTTCCCTGCTATCCCGTTGGCCATTATGTTCCCTAACGTGACTTTTCACGCTATCGACGGAGTGGGGAAGAAGATCAAGGTGCTGAATGCGGTGGCTGAATCTATTGGTCTGAAGAATATCAGGGGAGAGCACTTGCGTGCGGAGGATGTGAAGACGAAGTACGATTATGTTGTGAGTCGTGCTGTGATGCAGATGCCAGACCTTGTGAAGTTGGCTCGTCCATTATTGAAGCCAGTGGCATCGTCGGCTCTTCCTGTTGGAGTTATCGCACTGAAGGGTGGAGATTTGACGGATGAGTTGAAATCGTTTGGAAGAAATGCCATGAGCGAATCCCTTACCAATTATTTTGAGGAGGAGTTCTTTTCTACCAAGAGTGTTGTGTATGTGATGAAATAATAAAGATGAATTTTGTAGAAGAACCGAAGTTTGCGGCTAGAAGAAGAATGATGGTTGCTCAGCTCAAAGCTAATAAGTTAGCTTTCTCTGCTGATGTTTTGGATGCGATTTCGAAGGTGCCACGCCATTTGTTTTGCCAACCGATGTATGTGGCGTCTGCTTATGAAGATGTGACGTTGCCTATCGCTGCAAAACAGACGATATCCCAACCGTCTACAGTGGCACGACAAATGTCGTTGCTGGATCTGAAACCTGGAGAAAAAGTCCTGGAAATAGGCACTGGCAGTGGATATCAAACAGCGTGTCTGGTGGCATTTGGAGTGGATGTTTATTCGATAGAGCGACAGAAAGCATTGTATGATATCACGTCTGCTCTTTTCAGAAAACTGGACATCAGAGTCAATAATATTTGTGGCGACGGTTATCTTGGTATGCCAGAGCATGCACCGTTCGACAAGATTATTGTTACTGCTGGAGCTTTTCAGCTACCTCCAAAGTTGATGGCTCAACTTAAAGTTGGAGGCATGATGATTATTCCCGTTGAGGATACGTCTGGTGTAAGCAATATGCATCGAGTGAAGCGTGTTGATGAAACTCATTTTGAGGTAGACAAATTAGAGGAGTGCAGTTTTGTTCCGATGCTCAGTGGTGTAAATAATGCACAATAGCGTCTTAACATATATTATCATAAATGCGCCCTGGATGTCAAATCTGACTTCCAGGGATTTTTTTGCCATTATAATCAATAAAATACGTGATAAATATGTTGTTGGAAATATAGATATGAAATATGTGCCTTGGAAATATGTTTTTGTAAAAACTTTATTTACATTTGACAAGAAGCGAAAAGCATAAAATGATTTAATTATAGAGATTTGCGAACTTGGGTGATTTACCCCTTAAAAACTTGATGCTATGAAAAAATTAAAATTACTATTGTTCCCTGTGCTTGCTTTTGCAACCAACAGCATATTTGCAGAATCTCGAACTTTTGACGAGGTTCAGACTATAGCGAATAAAACGCTTGTCAATTCAGATAAAGTCCATCTTGCTGATGCCAGGACAGTGGATGGAGATACCGTATGCTATACTTTCAAAGGAGAAAATGGAGGGTATGCGATAGTCTCTGCCGATACTCGTGTGCCTGCACTTCTTGCATATAGTAATGATGGAGAAATATATCCGGAGATGCAGGATGTTCTCGATATCTTTGTGAATAATATAGACAACAACCTTCATCAGAATATGGTGCTGTCATCGTCCAGCTCTGAACTGAGAGCGACGCGTATTACCAATAATCCAATTGAACCGTTGCTCAAAAAAATTGCATGGGGGCAAGCCGATCCTTTCAATTTGAACACTCCTACCATTGATGGAAAAAAGACACCAGTAGGTTGTGCGGCTACGGCTGTCGCCCAACTTTTGTACTATTATCGTTATCCAGAAGCGACGCTTTTTGATATTCCTGCATATACAACTGCAACTGAAAAAATTGAGGTTGCAGGTGTGGCAAAAGGTACCTTATTTGATTGGAAAAATATGATAGATCAATATGAGGGAAAATATACCGAAACTCAGGCTAAGGCTGTTTCTGATCTTATGTCTGTAGTGGGTGCCGCAGTAGAGATGGATTATGGTGCAGACGAAAGTTATTCTTCCAAATCATGTGCTGAGGAACTTGTGAATTTGTTTGGCTACGATCCTGAACTGATACGTGTCTCTTTCCGTTCCAGCTATACATTTAATCAGTGGTCTCAACTTATATACAATGAGTTGAAAAACAATCGTCCTGTCCTTATGTCAGGATCGACAATGACACGCGGACATCGTTTCTTGTGTGATGGTATAGATAAAGATGGTCTGTTCCATATCAATTGGGGTTGGAATGGACATTATGATGGATATTTCGATTTGGCTGTATTGAACCCCAATACCACAACTGAGCCAGGATCCAGTCTGTCGAATGATGGTTATACGAAAGAAAGTTATATAGTTTATGGTATTCAGCCGGACAATGGAAAGGTTGACGAAAAGAAAGATTTATCTGAGGTTGATGCTCTATCTGTGCAATATACTTTTAAAAACGGTAATTATCATCTATTTTTTTCTTTTGCTAATTTCTCTTCTGAACAGAAGAAAATCCAAATTGCAAGCGGATATTTGGATGAGGATGGTAATGTTGTGAAAGTTGTTAAAGGAGATGAGATGGAGATGTCTCCATACGCTTTCTATAAACAGACTACTGCTTATGGAATGAATACCTCTACATTCAAGGAGGGCAAGAGTTATAAGGTCGGTTTGGTTGAAAGTTCTGATGGCGTAAATTGGCGTCCTTGTAATGGATTCGAGAATGTCAGCTATACATTCACCGTTAAAGATGGAGTTGTGTCGCTTGTCGACAGTTATGAATTGTCTGCTTCTGTAGAGATGACAGATTTCAATTATATTGGTCAATATGCACATGGCGTAATTCATTTAAGCAATTCTGGTACGAAAGAATATTACAATTCTATTTATATGATGATAAACTCTATAGATGAGAGACCAGAGGTCGCTTCTTATGGAGCTTATGTCACGTCAGAAGCAGGAGACCGTAACGATGTCGAATTTAAAATAGTTCCGGTTTCTGATACGGTTTATTATTGGCTTATGGATGTCAATATGAATGTTTTGGATAGCGGTGCCGTGTATAAGCAAGACAAAGAGTTTAAACTTGTCGCAGCACTACAAATAGATACAACAGATGCTGGAGATCTCATTTGCCGACTTGATGTGAAGAATGAGGGAGATTCGTATTACGATAATTTTGTGGTCGTTTCTCTCAATTATGACGGTGGATATTATACTATAAAGCCGCAGTTGTATTTGAAGCCTGGCGAAGAAACTGTAATAAACACGTATATCCCGAATGAATTCAACTATACTCGTTATTCAGTTTACGACTGTAATTCATATTTGGTCTTGATTAACGATATCGGTGGTGATTTGTTAAATAGTGGAGAAGTGGTTGTTAACTTTACTTCCAGCAGATATAATACTTCTGATCAAACTGTGGTAGGAAACCTTGTCATCAACAATGGTACTTCAGAGCCTCATATGGGTACGTATATTGTCGAGTTGGACACTACAGGTGATTTTAGTGGAACGAAACTTGCTGCATTTACTGTTGATGTCCCTGCTAACTCATCAGAGAACATACCTTTGTCGCTTTTTGTTGGACTTGATTCTTGCAGCTTGGTAGTTTATAGAGAGGGTGATCTTCGAAGATCCCGTTATACGATGTATGCTAGATATGACGGTAAAACAGAAATTGAGGATTTGATGGCTACAGACAACAGTATGTTGAAAATATGGGCAATGGAAGGATCTATTGTAGCTGAGGCAAAAGACAATGTGTCGCTTCAAATTTCAACAATAGATGGACGCATTTTAGTATCTCGTCGTCTTCGTAAGGA
>CAMJFV010000095.1 GCA_946405045.1 uncultured Bacteroidales bacterium
TTTCGACATCTCAATATTATGTGAAAAGATAAAAAGAAAACTTAATAATAATAACAACCCATCATGGAAATTTAGTAATAGAAACTTAATTTTAGATATTCTATTTTCAGTAGTATATCAGTCCAAGAATTCCTCATTTATCATAGAATACATTTCAAAAATCATTGGAGACGAATATTTGTTTGAAACTAAAAGAAAAGAATACGAAAGAAAATATTCAAAAAAAACAGAGACGAACAACGAGAAAAGTCAAACGGAGAAAGAAAATAAAAAAGGAAATAATAGCAATAAAAAGAATGACCCTAATAGTCTATTTGTGACCCTGACACTTGAATTGCTGGTGGAAGCGATGAAAGTAGACCGGTCGAAAATGGTGTGTGAACTCGACGTCATAAAGGCCTTTATCATGAAATATGATAAGGAGAATTTTCAGGAGAGAGTGTTGGAGGTGAAAAAATACCTGAGCTATGAATATATCGAAATGAACGTGGAAGGTGCATGCACTAGAATCAACAAACAATTCCGTCAAGACTATAAAAAAAGAGAGGAAATATTAAAATTCCTGGTTGATCTAATCTATGCAGACGAGACATGCACTAATATTGAATACAACTTCCTAAAAAAGGTGGCAGAGAGGCTGAAAGTTTCAAAGTCTGCCTTTGATTTCATGAGAATGAAATACGAAAACAGAAAAAATAAGAGCAAGCAGAATAGCAAACAACAGAGCAACAAGCAAAACAACAACTCCAAGAGCAATAACAAACAAAACGATTCTCAACCTAAATACACTAGTGAGTTGGAAAAAGCTTATGCCGCACTCGGAATCTCCCAAGACGCCACAGACAAAGAGATTAGTGCAACCTGGAGAAACTTGATGCGCGTCAACCATCCGGATTTAATGGAAAAGCAAGGAGCAGAAGCAGTCAGAAAAGCTACTGCCAAATGTCAAGAAATCAACAAAGCTTTTGAAATCATAAAGGCTAGCAGAGGAATGAGATGACAACGACGTCATATTTAATCCCAAAAATCGTGGATTATTTATGGCTGTTAATGTTTTTCATTCAATGTAAGCAACACCAATGTTTACCGGTTATACTTGTTAATAAAACATAAAAAGCCATGAAATACTGACTACAGTGATTTTTCTCATCCATATAATAGTTTATCTTTGTAAAAATAGAGACAAAATCAATTTGGCTGTTTTCTTTATAAAGCCAACTTAATTGAGAGTGTACAAATGATTAAAATATGAATATTTATGAGAAAGGTATTATTTATTGGCTTAGTATGTTCAGGTTTGGCTTTGACAGTAAATTCTTGTAGCGGATCGTCTGAATCTCCATCAAAAACAGAATCTGAAAGCACAACAGTAGAAGCGTCTGACCAACCAGTCAAAAAAGTCAGATACGCAAGTTTGGAATTGGACAAGCTATCCACCACATTAGGAGTCACTGTAGAGCAGGATGATGATGTTGAACTATTCCGTGAAGTTGCGACGTGGGTAGGGACACCATATAAAAGTTCAGGTGCCGACAAGGATGGAGCCGACTGCTCAGGATTTGTGAATGCCGTCTACGACAAGGTATACAACATAAGTATACCACGTCAGACTTCAAAAATTTACGAAAAATCAAGAAGAATCGAATTGGAAGACGCAGAGTCTGGCGATTTGGTGTTCTTCCGTACAGATGGGAAGACGAATCAGACACCGAACTATATGGGTATTTACTTGAAAGAAAACCGTTTTGTAGTAATGTCTTCAAAAGGTTTGAAATTCGAAAGTATGTCTTCATCGTACTACAAAAAGAATTTCGTTTGTGCTGCGACAATAAAGGAGTAAATCTGATTTAACTAGCGACAATAAAAAATAAGTTCATTTAAATCAGCTTATTTCCACATATTTATATAAAACAGGCAAAAAAGAGAAGACGGAGTTTTCCCCCGTCTTCTCCCAATAATAATAAACTGTTCGTTTTAGTGTTCCAACCAGTTCTTTATCATCTGCTTACCATCTGGCGTAAGCACTGATTCCGGATGGAACTGAATGCCTCTGATATCAAACGTCTTGTGACGTAACGCCATCACCTGTCCTTCTCCAGATACAGCTGTGATTTCCAAATCTGCTGGGAATCCTTTAGCGTCGACTACCCATGAATGGTATCTTCCGACTGGGATTCGTCTGTTCAAACCAGCAAACACATAATCATCTACAGTGATGTCGATATCTGTCTGTACTCCATGGAACACATCTGACAGATTCGTCAATGTGCCTCCAAAACTTTCTCCGATAGCCTGATGTCCAAGACATACTCCAAGAATTGGCTTTTTACCCTTGTACTCGGCAATCACATCCATAAGCAGTCCGGCTTCTGTAGGGATACCTGGACCTGGACTTAAAATTATTTTATCAAACTGCTGCAAATCAGACAATTTGAACTGATCGTTTCTATACACTGTAACGTCTGCACCCAATGCCTTGACCAAGTGCGAGAGGTTGTATGTGAATGAATCGTAGTTGTCTATAATTACTATTTTCATATATTCTACATTTAAACAGCTTCTTAAATTTCCTCAGCAAGTGTGATGGCACGACGCAATGCGCCCAACTTATTGTTCACCTCCTGCAACTCATACTCCTCGTTGCTCTTGGCAACAATTCCACCACCAGCTTGGAACCATAATTCACCGCCACGGCTCACAAATGTACGGATTGTGATCGCCTGGTTCAACGACTTGTTCAAGCCGATAAATCCAATACATCCACCGTAAGCGCCACGGTTGTGCGGTTCATACTCAGAAATCAACTGCATAGCTCTTACCTTTGGTGCACCTGAAAGTGTTCCAGCAGGGAAAGTGTCGATGAAGGCCTTGATCGGATCGGCATCCTTGTCGAGTGTACCACGGACACGGCTAACCAAGTGGATAACATGGCTGTAATACTGCATCTCCTTGTACTTCTCCACATACACGTCGTGGCAATTGCGTGACAAATCGTTACGGGCAAGATCCACAAGCATCACATGCTCTGCGTTCTCCTTTGGATCATCGTGAAGATACTGGGCATTCTTGGCATCCTGTGCTGCGTCGCCAGTACGTTTTGTTGTGCCCGCAATCGGATCGATATAAGCCTGATCACCATCTATACGGCAGTGAGTCTCTGGACTTGATCCGAAGATTCTGAAACCGCCGAAATCAAAATAGAATAGGTATGGCGACGGGTTGATGCTTCTCAACGCACGATACAACTTGAAATCGTCTCCCTCATACTTCTGGATGAAACGTCTCGACAACACAATCTGGAAGACATCACCTCGCATACAGTGAGCGATACCCTTGCGGATATTTGCCTTATGCTCCTCGTCTGTCAACGGACTTGAAGTCTCACCGATCGCATGGAACTCATAATTGTTGATCTTACCTCCACGGATCGCTGTGCGAACTCTCTCGATTCCACTTTTCTCTCCATCCTGAACCATCTCCACAATCATCATCTCATTATTGAAATCGTTGAAGACGATGATGTAACGATACAATATATACAGCATATCTGGAGCGTCGGCCAACGGATTAACCTCATCCTTAACCTTGATATCCTCAAAATAGCGGACAGCGTTGAATGAAGTATATCCATATAATCCACAGAAGTTGGAACATTCACCATCTACAGAAATCTCTTTCAAAAAATCATTGATGGCATGATCAGAACGATAAGAATGGTCTACAACATGCTCACGTCTGCTTCCATCTGGGAATCTCATATATGATTTTCCATGGCTGATAGATACGCTTGCAATAGGCTCCAATCCGATGAATGAACGGTTGTTCTCACCGCCATGGTAATCAGAACTTTCCATCAATGCACTTTGTGAATATAGGTCGCGGACACGAAGATATGTCTCGACGGGAGTGTGCATATCTCCCAAAAGAGTCACGACATTTGTTTTGAACTTATACATAGTCTCAACCTTTAATTTTCTTGATTAGTGAACTTACCGCATCCTCAATTGTAGGGTTTGCATCAAGCTCCTTGATAAATTGGCTACCTACGATAGCACCGCAGGAATTGTCGGCAGCGGCACGGAATGTCTCATGGTTTGAAACTCCGAATCCGACCAAAGTAGGATTCTTCAAATTCATAGCCTTGATACGCTTGAAATAATCCTGCTTGCTCTGCTCGAAACTGCTCTGTGCACCTGTTGTGCTGGCAGACGAAACCATATATACGAAGCCTGAACTTGCCTCGTCGATCTTACGAACTCTCTCCTCACTTGTCTCTGGAGTGATCAAATGGATGAAATCAAGACCATATTTCTCCACAATCGGACGATACTCCGCATTATACTCATCAAGAGGAAGGTCTGGAAGGATAATTCCGTCGATACCGATCTCTTTCGCTTTCTTGCAGAAATCATCAAAACCAAACTGCATAGCGCAATTGATATAACCCATAAGAATCAACGGGATGTCTGTCACCTTACGGATATCCTTGATCTGCTCAAAAAGCAGTTTCTGTGAAATGCCATTCTTCAAAGCGATAGAGTTACTACGCTGAATAACAGGACCGTCAGCCAACGGATCTGAGAATGGAATTCCAATTTCAATCATGTCCACACCAGCATCAGACAATGCCTTGATGATTCGTGGAGCCGAGTCTACTGTGGGATAACCAGATGAGAAGTAGACCGAAAGTATATCTTTGCCTTTTTCTTTGAAAAGACGTGAAATCCTAGTCATAATCGTATAGAAGTTAATGATTAACGGTGAATAGTCAATAGTTATCTCCAATTCTTAACTCTTAACTATTAATTCTTAATTAAAATCACTTAAGATGCTTTAAATAAGTCTGCATATCCTTGTCGCCACGTCCAGAGACTGTCAAAACAACGACATCGTCTTTCTTGAACTTATCCTTCATTCTTGGAAGAAGAGCCAAAGCGTGAGCACTCTCAAGAGCAGGGATGATACCTTCAAGTTTAGTAAGTTCGAACGCAGCATCAAGAGCCTCCTGGTCTGTGATTGGAAGAACCTTGCTTCTGCCATCCTTGAACATCTGGCAATGCATAGGTCCGACGCCAGGATAATCGAGTCCGGCAGAGATTGAATATGGCTCAATGATCTGTCCATCCTCAGTCTGCATCACATACATTTTAGAACCATGAAGGATTCCAACAGTACCGATATTCAAAGACGCTGCAGTCTCACCAGTCTCTACACCAAGACCGCCAGCCTCAGCAAGAACGATGTTTACTCTCTCGTCTCCTTTATAATGATAGATAGTACCCGCAGCATTTGATCCGCCACCGATGCAAGCCATCAGATAGTCTGGATAATCCCTACCCTCTTTCTCCTTGATCTGCCACTTAATCTCTTCACTGATAACACTCTGCATTCTTGCCACCATCTCAGGATATGGGTGAGGACCCATCGTACTACCGATGATGTAGAAAGTGTCACGTGGATTGCAACACCAGTCACGGATAGCCTCGTTGCAGGCATCCTTTAGAGTCTTGTTACCACTCTGTACAGGCACCACAGTCGCACCCAACATCTTCATTCTCTCCACATTAGGTTTCTGACGCTCAACATCAGTAGCACCCATATACACGACGCATGGAAGATTCATAAGAGCACAAGCTGTAGCAGTAGCCACACCATGCTGGCCGGCTCCCGTCTCACAAATAATTCGCGTCTTTCCCATTTTCTTCGCAAGAAGAATCTGGCCAAGAGAGTTGTTGATTTTATGAGCTCCAGTGTGATTCAAATCCTCACGTTTAAGATAGATCTTGCAACCGTATTTTTCGCTCAAACGGCTTGCATAGTAAAGCGGAGAAGGACGACCAACATAATCTTTTAGAAGAGCATGAAACTCTTCCTTGAAATCCTTGCTGTTCATGATCGCCTCATACTGCTCCTGAAGGTCATAAACCACCTTGTGAAGAATCTCTGGGATATAGCTTCCTCCGAATTCTCCGTAGTAACCATCTTTGCTTACTTCGTAATTTTTCATATATGTAAATCTTTTTTATTTTTTCGAACATTAAAAAAGGCTGTCTCACATTAAGTGAAACAGCCTTATGCTATCATTCAGTTACCTCTATACATAAACACAAAAAAGTCATTATCAGATTCGCGCCTTGAAGAATCCGACAATGAACCGCAAAATCATTTGCGTAAGCTTTTTGAATAGGCGACTGCTTCACTTCTTAATTTCTCTGAAGAAAGCCACCATCGCCAATACCTATGTATTATTTGGTAATTCATAAAATTCAATGGTTTTCAGATGCAAAATTAGATAAGTTTACGAAAAGTACAAAATATTTGACGATTTTTTTGGCGAATTATAAATAATTTGAAATTTATATACGACCTGTCCAAACGCTTTAATTTTTAGACATTTGATTTCAACATTCATACGCCATCACCTATACATAGTCACACTAGCTATTGCATAGGGATTATTTCAATTCCGTTAAATTTCAGCCCAGCCAAAAGTATCAGACAATTATTTTTCTACATTTGCAACAATTCATCAGTTCAATATTAACCCAAATATATTACCATGAAACACAAACACAGTATCATGAATCTGCTTTTAGCAGGTTGTTTGTCAATCTCGTTTATTTCTTGCATTGATGAACACGACGACGAGTTCGCTGCTGCGGAAAAAGAGAAGAAGAGAATCGAAGAAGAACACAAAAAATTCGAACAAATCAAAGAGGTGTCTGTCAGCGGAGAGGTTGAAGGTTATTCTTATGTCGACTTGGAATTACCTAGTGGTCTGAAGTGGGCTACGGTCAACGTGGGGGCAACTAAGCCAACTGATTTTGGCTCCTACTTTGCATGGGGAGAAACAGAGTCTAAAGATGAGTTTCTACTCGAAAACTACAAATGGCATGATGGCGAATTTTACACAAAGTACATCATGGAGAGAAACACAACGGAATCTGACAACAAGACCGTATTGGATCCAGAAGATGACGTTGCCACTGCAAATTG
>CAMJFV010000096.1 GCA_946405045.1 uncultured Bacteroidales bacterium
GAAGATGAGTAACAGTAAAGAAAACCAAAAGATTGCTTCTCAAAAGAAAAGCGGTCTTAAACATTAAAAACAAAAAGTAGTTGTGAAGGTTAATGTTTAGTCTTAGGGGGTATCGTAATGGTGCTCCCCTAAGTGCGTATAACGACTGTCATATGCGTATAGTATCCTCTCTTTCTTAATGATAACCTATCCCTTTTACATCTTGCTCAACAAAATTAATTTCATTATTTTTGCAAACGAATTGCATAGAGTACAGTCAAATAATGGCAGGAAAAGAACGTCAAAAAAATATTAGCCCCAATACTGAGGAAACGAAACAATCAGCGGAGGTGACAAAGAAAATCACCAAACTGGATGTTACGGAGGGTCTTCCTTTGGAACGAGTCTCCCTTGGTGAAGCTATTGCCAGACTGACTGACATTGTCTCAAAGAATGAGGAGAACATGGAGAAGGCTTTCTCCGACGTCCCAGAATGGCAGGCCCGCACTATGATGAGCATGTCAACATTCAGAAAAGAGACTGCGTTGGGAGCAAACGGAAAACCTAAGAAAGAGATCCACACTATCGTGAAAGTACCATCGACCTTCACCGACGAACAAAAAGAGCTCCTGAAAGAGTACGCAATTGAGATGGGCGGCACTTACACAAACATCAAAGTGGAAGATATCCTTCCCGACGGCACTGTGGAAGAGTCGTTCCCTGCCCAGATCGAATTCAGCAAAGAGTCTGCCTACTCCGCAGAAATATGCGCGAAAATGTTGTTGGGAGAAAATAAAGAAGAGATCCTCAAAGAGCTGATGGAGAGAAAGTTGATCCAGGAGGAGAGACAAAAGGCTATAGAGGAGAGAGAAAAGGGGAAAAACGAGAAATAAATAATCCCCACTCCACTGCCAACTAGATCTAAAACGCTATCTACTTTTTCATCAATCAGTGCCGACTGATTACACTCAAATATCACAACAGATTATACACCTCCATCAATGTCTTCAACGACTTGACATCTCCAAATTCGGGAATATGTAGTTTGAAATACGTGATGATTGTCTCAAGCAAAAACTGACGTTCCGTCCTGTCAAGACGGTAGAAACGCATATTTCGGTAGTTGATTCTCAATAAGGTAGGAAGGAATGCCGTGTGCTGGCGGTTAAGGTAGAATGCGTGCAACGGCATATTATATTCATATTGACTCGTGGAAAGGTCGAAATAGACATTTTTCTGATGCTTCTCAGCGTTTGGCTGGATTCCAAGCAGACGGCTCAACCCCACAAGCGTGGCGATGTGGAAATTGGCAATATTTCGCTGTGTATGTTCGAGCGACGCTACTGTCTGCCAACAGTAGTCGAAGATCTCCTGCGTCTCCTCACCCTTATGGATACTCCTGACAAATATCTCAGCCCGAAACATCGCTATTGTCGACTTTTCAGGCTGTATGAAGAGATCGATCAACGGATAAGACGGAGTGGCTTCCTTCAACGTCGGCAACTCCTTGTTGGGACGGTAATCCCACGTCACATCCACAGCAGAAAGAGGAAATATATAAGACGCTTTATGTCCCGACCGTTTGCTCCATGCCCCATAAACGATAAAATCCACTCTTCCCGCCTCTTCAGTGAGCGTGCGCACCACAAGCTTGTCGCCAGCTGTACGCACCGCACCAAATATGATCGCACGAGTAGTGATGAGCATCGTCTTACTGCAATTTTGACATGAATCTCTGCTTGTCCACCACGAATCTCTCATGGTACGCAGTGCCAATCACGTCGCCAGCCTCATCAGTGGCTGTGATCTCAAAACAGATTTTTCTGCCGTCGATATTGACAATCTTGGCCTCAACTGTAACAGTTTTGCCAATCGCCGTAGCCTTCACATGCTTCACATTGATTTCGATGCCCACAGTGTCGCTGTTAGCGTCAAGATCAGGACGGACCATCTCAAGCGCTGTCTGCTCCATCTTTGCGACAAGAGCAGGCGTGCCGAACACATTAAGTCCACCACTTCCAAGATTCACAGCCGAATCTTTGTCTGTGACTGTATATTTCTTTATTGAAACGTCGTTGATATTCATTTTGTTTTTCGAGAAAAAAAATAGAACTTTGTACTGTTTATTCCCGGTAGTCCCTGAGTTATCTCAAACTATCGGGTTTTGTTTTGTTATTGATTTCCTTATATAGCAATCATATCAACTTAAGCTGATTATAATTCATTCCTTTATAAAAATCAATTGTCAACCTCAGGAATCATTGGCCAAGGATTGTGGATGATTCCAGCAGCGTCGAGCATCTTCTCATAAACCTCCTTACGCAACTTGTCTACAGCCTGCTTTCTTGGCAACGACTTGTCTGCATACATCGGCTCAAGCACCTTGAGTGTCATCAACGGCTCTCCCTTGGCAAACAATTTTCTCCAGCCTGTACGCTCACGGTGGACGTACACCATCGGAATGATTGGCATGTCATACTTGTATGCCCAGTTGAACGCTCCCTTACGGAATGGCTTGAATGGTTTGTAGAAATCCCAACGCACTCCCTCTGGAAAGATATGGAACCACTCTTTTCTCTCGTGCAAAGTGTCGAACGCCTCATTGAACTTCTTTATTCCACCCATGTTCTCAGGGATAGGAATACATCTCGCTCCACGAAGATTGAAATAGTCGCTTGTCTTGAATGTGTCTGCCCACGCAGGAATCCAAAGTCGACGGTAACCGACTGCCTCTCTGATACCAGGCACATCCCAGCGATACTGGTGGTTAGCCACTGTGATGGCACCGTTGCTGAAATCCTTACCGTCCAACACATGCTTGTTCTCAACCTTCAAACCATATATCATCCAGTTCAGGAAATTGCAAAGATACGTCTTCAAATCGCAAAGGAACACATTCCTCTTGTAGTCTGAAGACTCGTCAAGGTAAGGATAAGTCTCATCAAACTTCAAATCCCTCACCACCTCCACTTTCACCATGCGGCGAAACGGATCGTCATCCGGGAATTTTACAGCCAAATCAGGCACATAAACTCCCTCCTTCACCTTCAACTCTTTATACTTCTCTCCATCTAAGCAAGAAATTCTCTCCATTACCGTAGATATTATTTTTACTTTTTACTATAGTCAATATTGAATTTTTCAAAATGGATTCCGACAAGCGGAGAGAACAACGCCACATCCGGAAATTTTGCCGGACGCACCCCTATCGCCTCAATCTTGGCGAAACTGGCTGTGCCGCTTCCATTGTAATCCCACTTCACAACCTTTCCGTCCTCGACAGATACAAGCGGGAACTTCACCATATCGGATGTCATCGGAATATTGAATCCCCACGTCTGAACCTCTATTCTGAAAATCGGTTTCCCATCACGTGTCACTATGATTGTCTCTGTCTTGTCGTCGACCTTCTCAATCTTGAAATCAGCCAGTTCCTTCTTACCAAACACCTGCTGTTCCATAGCTGCCGCTGACGAACAATATGCTTTCGACACCATATATGATTCATCTCCATCAATGGCAAACTTACCAGGAATGAACAAAAGTTCCTGATATGGTCCTATCGATGATTTTGTATAGTTTGCAAAGATTACTGCACCGAAACCTCCCTCAAAATTCTTCTTCTGTTCCTTCGAAAGAAAACAATCCTTTCCAATGAACTCCTCGTCAAAATAGTAGGCAAATATATATCCATTGCCCTCTTTTACTTGCTTGTTAGCTTCCATAGCCCTCTTTCCATTTGAATTTCAGCCCAAAAATACAATTTTTTCAATTGCAGAACAAAATTAACGTGATAAAATAAAAGAGGCGGTAATGCATGCATTACCGCCTCTTTAGGTCAGTCAAACTAATTATTTGACAATTAGTTTTATGTTCTCAACATAATCTTCACATCTAACAACAATATTGTAGATGCCAGATGTCAAGTTTTCGTTAACATTCAAAACATTAGAGGCTTCTTTTTCAAGTACCTTCTGTCCTGTTGTATTATAGATACAAACATTTGCATTGCCTTTGAATCTTACTGAGAAGGACTCGCCTGCAGGATTTGGAACAACCTCTACAAATCTGTCATTATCAAAATCATCAACAAGAGATTCTGATTTGTATGGGTAGTTGAATTCATCTGTGTCTACCAAAATATAAGAACCTACTTTATTCAAATTATTCTTTTGGTAATTAGCGCCACACTTTTTCCAGATACCTGTCTCTCCAGCCCATGCCCAATAGTTCCAGCTGACAATCTGATGATTATTATCTAAATTTTTTAGCAGTTCAGATGCATTTTCAGAACAAACCTTATCTATATCATATTTGTTGTTAGAACTTGTCCACTCAGAAATAAACACAGGGTAATATTTCATCGCTTGTCTAAGATCGCCCACTAAATCAACATGATCACAAGCAGAATAGTGGAACGAATACATGATACCCAAGTTGTATTTTTCCTCATCTATCTCATTATTAACTGGATCCAATATCTTCTGACACCAATTTGGAGTACCGATAATGACAATAGCACCTGGATCATTTGATTCAATGACAGGAAGAATCTCAGTCGCATAATCCTTTATACTCTTCCAGTCTACACCACTTGGCTCATTACAGATATCATAAAGAACATGCATGTATCTTTCCTCTTTTACATAAGAAGAGATTGCACTGAAGAAAGATTTTGCATCGTCGATATAATCATTTGGATTACCTGATCTCGTTTCATTATCTCCTAAAATGTGCCAGTCGACGATCGCATACAATCCTACCTCACCACAGATGTCAATGTACGATTTGATTAATTCCATTTTCTCGTCAGAATGAGTGTAAGGAGAGTAATTCAATCTCACTGATGAACAACCCCAATCCTTCATTGTTTGGAACGCATCTTTGCTCAAACAAGCAGAAACGTCCTCATCAATTATTCCTGTGTTGAATCCTTTCAACTGCACTACTTTTCCACTTTCTGAGTAGAGAGCAAAGTCATGACCTGATTGAGTATTCAATCTTCCAAACTCTGCGAAATTCTCTTCCCATTTATATCTGATAGGTTTTGACTTAAGATTGACATTCATCAAATTAGTAATGAATTCTCCCGTTTTAGTCAAATCCTCTTTGTATTTACGATTTTCACACTTTTTCCAGATACCTGTCTCTCCAGCCCATGCCCAATAGTTCCAGCTGACAGCCACATTGCCATATTTACTGATTATATTAAGCAAAAGATTTGATTCTGTCTCGCAAACTTTGTCTGGCTGATAAGTATAGTCTGAACAGCTCCAATCTGATATAAATACAGGAACTGATACCAAAGCATTTTTAAGATTTGCAAGCAAATCAGCATGGCTACAAGCTGAATAATGGAACGAATACATGATACCAAGGTCGTAGTCTTTTGCTCTTATCGGACTTAGAGATGCCTCGTAAATCTGTTGACACCAATCAGCAGTTCCGATAATAACAATAGCACCTGGATCGTTTGATTCAATGATAGGAAGAATCTCAGCCGCATAATTCTTTATACTCTTCCAGTCTGTACCACTTGGCTCATTGCATATATCATAAAGGACATGCATATATCCTTCCTTTTTTACATAAGTAGAGATATTATCAAAGAAATCTGTCGCTTCACTGATGTAGTCCATTGGATTGCCAGATCTGGTTTCTCCTTCTTCAAATATATGCCAGTCGACAATTGCATACAATCCCAACTCCGCACAGATGTCAATATACGATTTGATTATCTTTAGATTTTCACTCGAGTTAGTATAAGGCGAATAATTCAATCTTACAGATTTGCATCCCCATTCTTTCATTGTCTGGAAAGCACTCTTGTCAAGACACTCATAGATGTCTTTGCCAATAACTCCTGTGTTGAATCCTTTCAACTGAACTGTATCGCCATTTTCCGAGCAAAGCTGTCTGCCGACTAGTTTCAATCTTCCGTACTTCTTGAAGTTTACCACATATTCCGACTCGGCTGGTTTGGAATCTAGAGTGACATTTAGCAGATTGACAAGGTATTTGCCTGTCCCAGTAAGGTTCTCCTGGTAAACTCCGTCCGCACAGTTCTTCCAGATTCCTGTATTGCCCCACGACCAATAATTCCAGCTGACTATCTGACTATTGGCTGTATTTGAATCGAGTGTTGAAAGCAGGTCATCAGAGTTCAAATCACAGGCAGTTTCATTGCTGAAATCAAACTTTCCACTTGTCCAGTTAGACACAAATACAGGTATTGATTTCACGCTCACTCTAAGATCTCCAAGCAAATTGTAATGGCTACAAGCTGAATAATGGAACGAATACATGATGCCAAGATTATAGTCGTAAGCATTAATAGGATTAGCTATTGGTTCTTTTATGTTTTGACACCAAAAGGAAGTACCTACAATCACAATAGCACCTGGATCATTAGTCTCGATAATAGGCAGGATCTCTTCGGCATATTCCTTTATCTTTTCCCATTTTACCTTACTTGGCTCGTTGCAAATATCATAAAGGACATGCATGTATCCTTTCTCTTTTACATAAGCGGTGATCTCTTCAAAGAACTCTGTTGCTTCATTGATGAAGTCCATTGGATCACCAGAGTTGCCCATATGTTCGATGATATGCCAGTCGACAATTGCATAAAGTCCGAGTTCCGCACAGATGTCGATATATGACTTCAGTCTTGCGACATTCTCTGCCGAATGTGTGTATGGAGAATAGTTAAGTCTGACTGAACTCAATCCCCATTCTTTAATAGTCTTGAATGTGTTTCTGTAAAGACACGCATCCTCTCCGATGACGCCAGTGTTAATACCCCTCAACTGGATCGCATCTCCCTTTTCCGAACTAAGTTGGATGCCGACTAGTTTCAATCTTCCGTACTCCTTGAAGTTTGCCACATATTCCGACTCGGCTGGTTTGGAATCTAGAGTGACATTTAGCAGATTGAC
>CAMJFV010000097.1 GCA_946405045.1 uncultured Bacteroidales bacterium
TTGGCAGTAATTACAAGTCTTTTTTTTATGATGAAAAAGGACATCTTATATCTGAGATTTTTTCAAAAGGAAGAGAAAACATTAAATATACAAGGGTTTGGGTCAATGATAATATTGTAACAATATCTGAAAAGCATGATTCATACGATAGTAACAGTAACTATGAAATAAATTTTGCTTTTAAATACACTAATGACGCTGTTCCTAACCCAATTGAAAATAAGGCAGGAATTCCTTTCATTTTTTATTCTTTAGACGATTTAGAAACTACAATAGTAATTAAGAATTTGTTGGGAGAAGCAACAAAGTATTTGCCAGTCATGTTAGTTTCTGAAACAGGTGAATATAAAATCGATTGGACTTTAGATGAAGAAGGATATCCAACAAAAGTTAATTTTAACAAAAGTACGTTGTATTTCACTTGGAACTAAATCCGTGGATAAATTAATAGAATATGTCAAATTGAGATCGCTGTCAAATTTGAGGGAGATAATCTTATTTCATTTCTAAAATCACACAAATATATAATATTTCAGAAATATAAATAACGTTAGTTCGGCGGATTAATAATAACGAGCAATCATAAAAAGAGATGCTTTTCACATTTTTGATGAATTCTTACCTCTATTCTTATTAAAAGGTATAGTTAATCTTTGTGAACTTTGAATTTCTGTGGTTATATAAATTCTGTGTGCTCGCCTACGGCTCGCACTTGGGAGAGTATTAGGGTGTTCCGCCCTTAACAATCCTCATGTCTCTCTATTATTGTTTTCGTCGAATTGACGTTACGCTAAATGAAATTCTCCGTGCACTTAGAATTATTAATGAATATAACAATATAACAATTTTCAGTTTGCTCGGAAGAAAGAATTTAATGGTAGAAAGTATATAAAAAGAGACGCGATTCCCCGCGTCTCTTCATATCATATATTTCATCAAGATTTTATTTCACGATCAAATCGCTTGAATCTTTTTTTGATTTCATATTCTTCAAGAAGACCATAACTGTCATGATTGTAACAACAGCTCCCGCTGTATATGAGATCGTTTTGTCGAGATGCAGACACTCTGGAGCGATGAAGATGTATGTTGAGCAAACCATTGTCATGAAGATTGCTGGCACAAATGTCACCCACCAATAGTTTCCTCTTTTTCTCAAGTAGACGGTGATTGCCCACAATGTAAATACCGACAATGCCTGATTACACCATGCGAAATATCTCCAGATCAGATTGAATCCCTCTTTGTCGCTGACACTGTAGATCAACACAATCAAAGTGACTGCAAAGATAGGCAAACTGATTGCCAATCTGCTTTTGATTGTTTTCTGCTCCTTATTCAAGAAATCAGCAACGATCAGACGTGCACTTCTCAATGCAGTATCTCCACTGGTGATCGGTGCAAAAACGACTCCTAAAAGTGCCAATACACTACCTACTTGACCCAACCAATTCGTTGTGATATTATCCACAATCAGTGCGGCATTGTTTTCTTCCATACCATGCTCATTGAAGAAATAGTTGGCAGCGGCAGCCCAAATAAGAGCAACGATACCCTCTGTGATCATAGCACCGTAGAAGATCGGTCTACCATGTTTCTCATTTGTCATACAACGTGCCATAAGCGGACTCTGTGTGGCATGGAATCCACTGATAGCTCCACATGCGATGCTCACAAACATCATTGGGAACAAAGGCATCGCATCCTCTCCTGCAGGATGTGTGTTCTCCAAACCATCCCAAATCTCTGGTAGCGCAGGATTTGTCTTGACCAACATAACCAACACGCCTACAGCCATAAAGATCAATGCGATTGCAAATAGAGGATAAACCTTTCCAATAACTTTGTCTATTGGCAACAATGTAGCCAAGATATAATAGATGAAAATGACTCCGAACCATATAGTTGGATCAAGAGGTGTCAGTTTTCCTAAAATAGCCGATGGACCACTTACAAACACAGCTCCAACAAGAATCATCAAGATCACAGTGAAGACACGCATTATCTTTTTTGCGTTCATTCCAAGATGACGGCCGATAATGTCGGGTAAACTCTCTCCGCCCTCTCTCAAACTCATCATTCCTGCAAGATAATCGTGTACGGCTCCAGCGAAAATACAACCGAACACAATCCACAAGTAAGATGCGGCACCAAACTTAGCACCCATAATGGCACCAAAAATTGGTCCGAGACCTGCGATGTTCAAAAACTGAATCATGAAGATTCGCCATGTTGGCAATGGCATGAAATCAACTCCATCCTGCTTCTCAATAGCTGGAGTAACTCTCTTAGGATCTGGGCCAAAGACGTTCTCAACAAACTTTCCGTAAAAGAAATAGCCCAAAATAAGTGCGACAAACGCAACGTAAAAAGAACTCATCTTTTTCTAAAATAAAAAACTTGGGTGGACTCACGTCCACCCATATTAATGAATTGTTAAATATAATCTTCTCCAAAAGCTTCTTTTGTTTCACTTACATAATCGCGGATATGCTGTTCTTCCGACTTTCTGCAAATAAGCAGAACATTATCGTCGTCTACAACAATCATATCATCCAAACCTTCCACGATCGCGATCTTGTTTTCAGCTAGGCTGATCACATTTCCTTTTGAATTATGATATTTCACCCTACCCTTCAATGTGGCGTTCTGATTCTCATCTTTTGAATCAGACAAATCGTAAAGACTACCCCATGTGCCAAGGTCTGACCATCCGAAATCAGCCGCTATCACATTCACATTCTGTGCTTTCTCCATGATCGCATAGTCGATCGAAAGATTCTTGCTTGTCTGATAAATCGAATCGATATATTCCTGCTCTTTTGGTGTGTTGTAATAGCTACTGCCAGCCTTAAACTTGTTCCAAATTTCTGGCTCATGCTGCTCGAACGCATTTGAAATAGCCTTCACATTCCACAAGAACATACCTGAATTCCACAAAAACTCGTCGCTTTCAAAGAATATCTTTGCCAACTCCAGATTTGGCTTCTCTGTGAATGTCTTCACTTTGAAGATAGAATCTGTGGATGATCCGTTCTCGATCTGAATATATCCGTATCCTGTCTCTGGACGGGATGGCTTGATACCAAGTGTCATCAACACCTCATTATTGGCAGTGAAGTTCAAACCTTTCTCAATTGTGTTTAGAAATTCCTGCTCTTTCAGAACCAAATGGTCCGACGGTGCGATCACAACGTTTGCATTTGGATTGAACGACGCTATCTTGTTCATTGCGTATGCAATACAAGGTGCTGTGTTGCGACGTGCTGGCTCCAAAAGCAACTGACGTTCTGTCAACATTGGCAACTGCTCAAGAATCAAATCTTTATATTGTACGTTAGACGCAATAAAGATATTCTCAGTAGGTATGATCTTTGCAAAACGATCAAATGTCTGCTGCAAAAGAGTTCGGCCAGTGCCAAAGAAATCTAAAAACTGTTTTGGTCTGTTCGAACGTGAGCATGGCCAAAAACGTGTGCCTGCTCCACCAGCCATAATAACTAAAAATCTGTTCTTATCCATTTTTAATTAGTCTCTGCTTCGTCCTAAAATTTTCAAGATATAAAGGAATAGGTTGATGAAGTCCAAGTATAGCTCCAAAGCACCATACACTACCCATCTCTGCTGATCTTCCTCTGCCAAATAGTGGAAACCTCCATTCTTCAATTTCTGTGTGTCATACGCAGTCAAAACCACGAATACACCTACCATAGCATAGTTGATTATCCAATCTAAAGTAGAACTAGCCATGAAGAAATTTACGATTGTAGCGATGATTCCTCCAATCAAAATGAAGAATGCTATTCTTCCGATAGTAGAAAGATCTTTCTTAATCTTGTATCCAATGAATGAACATGCTCCGAATGTACCTGCGGTTATGAAGAATGCCGTCTCAATCAATCCCAATTCATAAACCAAGAATATCGCAGACAATGTCAAACCGTTCACAATCGAATATATGACAAACAAGATATTCAATGTCTTAGCCTCAAACTTTTGAATTCCTGCACTGATTGCGATGACAAGACCAAGCTCAACCAATGCCCAAATCCAGAATGAACCAAGGAAAATGTTGCGCAATGTCTCTGAATGTGCCACTACCCAAGCAGAAGCTCCAGTCAAAAGCAATGCATAACACATCATCTTATAAACCGATGTCATATATTTTGATAGAGCTACCTTCTCATGATCAACATACTGACCTTCAGAAGTAGAGCTATTGATTCTCTCTTCTTTTGAATAATTTTCTAGTTCTCCCATATCCTTTTTTTGTTTTTAGTTACGCAAATTTTATTTTTCCGCAAAAATAATCAAAAAACGGGTTCTTTGAAAATGTGAATTTGATTTTTAGAAATTTTTAAGAAAACCCATATCCGATAGTCAATTTTGCAGATGTTTTTTGTTTTGATTATTCGTTTGTATTAAGCTGATACTCGTTTGTACCGTGCAATTTTACATTGAATGTCATGATTTCACCTTGTCTGTCGACGGTGACTTTCACCTCATCGCCTGGACTGAATCGAGTCAATCTGTCTTGGATCTCAGCCACTGATTTAACTTTAGCGTTGTCGACGGCAATGATGACATCTCCATTCTGCATTCCAGCATCTTTTGCTCCACCATTTTGTCCGACTTCCACAACAAAGACTCCATCCAGACGGTTGACATTGTTGGCTTTAGCAAACTCGTTTGAGATGTCTGTTATCACAATTCCAAGCAACGCTCTCTGTACAGATCCAAACTGCTTCAAGTCTGATACAATCTTTGTCATTATCGACACCGGAATCGCAAACGCATATCCTGCGAATGAGCCTGTCTGTGAGGCGATGGCGGAATTTATACCGACCAATTCTCCATTCAAGTTCACAAGTGCTCCTCCACTGTTTCCTGGATTCACTGCTGCATCTGTCTGGATAAATGATTCTATCTTCATGTCTCCAGACAAAATATTGATATTACGTCCTTTGGCGCTCACAATTCCAGCAGTCACTGTTGATGTGAGGTTAAACGGATTACCTACCGCCAACACCCACTCTCCTACTTTCAGATTGTCTGAATTGCCAATTTCAATTGGAGAAAGATCCTCTGCTTCTATTTTAAGCAAGGCCAAATCTGTTGATGGATCCAAACCTATGATTTGTGCTTCAAACTCTCGTTTATCATTAAGTGTGACAGTCACACGGTCGGCTCCCTGCACTACGTGGTTGTTTGTTACTATGTAGCCGAGATTGTCAAGTATCACACCTGAACCAGAGCCAACCGGTCTTGGATTTGTGTTTTGTGGCTGGCGACGTGGCTGTCCGAAGAATGAACCGAACAAATCCTCCAGAGTCACGACATTCGACTGTCTGCCTTTGGAATATGTGATGATATGGACAACTGAATTAAGCGATTTCTCTGCAGCGACAGTGAAATCAACTCCCGTCGATACATATTTTGCTGAAGAACTTGAAGAATTAACCGCAGTAGACTCTCTCAACAAAGCAGTACTATCGTTATCGGAAGAAAGCTTTGTCTGCTCCTTGCATGACAGAAGCAATGATGAAAAAATGGCAATCGAACATGCCGTCAAAACACTCCTTTTCATACCCTTCAATTTTTGTTTATTCTTTACAAAGATAACGAAAAAACGTTTTTTTTATTGTATTGACATAAAGCTTTTTTGAATAGGATTTGTATTTTTGTACAACAAAATCGACGAATGTATGAATCACGACAAAGAAATTGAACAAGGGTTGCTCAACATTGCAAAGCAAAACTCAGGCTTAGCCAAGTTCATATTGTTTGGATCAAGAGCAAGAGGTGACGCTCGCTCTGATTCAGACTGGGACATTCTTGTCGTTGTCAATACAGATAAAATCAGACACGAAGACTATTGCAAATTTGCTGATCCATTCTATGATTTAGGTTTACAATACGATGCTGTTATCAACCCAATTCTACAGACATCTGAAAACTGGACAAAATTTTCATATCTTCCTCTGTTTAAGAATATACAAAAAGAAGGTAGAATACTATGCTGACAGAAGAAGAAAGACAAGCCATCGTAAGTTACAGATTGGAGAAAGCTGAAAACGCATTAAAACAGGTGGAAGCAAATATTGCCAATGAATTTTGGGATTTGATTGCTAACAGGCTATACTATGCTGCATATTATGCAGTTACTGCCTTGTTAATCAGTGAAAACCACGAAACACATACTCACAATGGCGTGATAACAATGTTTGGACTTCATTTTGTAAAGACCGGAAAATTCACAAAAGAAGATCCTATCAATGGTCAAAATGCGTTAAATAATGGTTTATTAACAAAATTAAATGACCAAGTATCAACAATAATCAAAGAAGGTCCAGAAAAGTACGAAGAAAAAAAAGATCCTGGAGACTCTTTGTATCGCCGGGATAGAGCAGAGCGTAGGACGCTTCCGCGTCGCCCTTCACTTCCAGGTCCAGCATCTGCCGCACATGCGCATCCAGGTCATCGCTGCTGATGGCCGCACAGCCGGTGAGCGGCAGAGCGAGCAGCAGCACCGCTGCCAGGCAAAACAGAACTTTTCGATTTATCGATTTCATACGTTGTCTCCTTATTGTTGATCTCTCAGAAAAAGAAGAAACCAAGGCTTGTTTCCAATCGCGGGCAATAAAAAAGGGACGATCTCTCGTCCCTTTTCGTGTCTCAGGATTACTCCTGAACGATCGCCTCGGCGGGGCACTGGGCAGCGCAGGCGCCGCACTCCAGGCACTTGCTGGCGTCGATCTCGTAGTGCAGATCGCCCATGTCGATCGCTTCTGCAGGACACTGTGCTGCGCAGGAACCGCAGGACA
>CAMJFV010000098.1 GCA_946405045.1 uncultured Bacteroidales bacterium
TTTCGCATATAGCAAAGGAATGTATGACAAGATTCTTAATGATGCTAATGCTCTTAAGAATATAGATATATTGGGAACTCACTTCTATGCAAGTAGTGCTTCCACTAATGATAATTTCTTCAAATACTCCCTTGGCGATCAGAAGATTGCAGCTGATCCAGACAAGGAGTTGTGGATGACGGAATATTACACGTCTTCCAATGCTACAAACGGATCTCCTTGCCGTGCCAATGTTTGGCCTGAGGCTTTGGAAGTGGCTTATTCAATCCATCGCGGTATGGCTCTTTCTAATATGAGTGCATATGTGTGGTGGTATTTGAAGAG
Source organism: uncultured Bacteroidales bacterium (assembly GCA_946405045.1). Classification (GTDB taxonomy): domain Bacteria; phylum Bacteroidota; class Bacteroidia; order Bacteroidales; family Paludibacteraceae; genus UBA1723. Next base: position 325 of record CAMJFV010000098.1, read on the forward strand.
AAACTATTCTCTGATCAACAACGGAGATACTAATAATGATAACGCTAAGGATGGTCAGATCACAAAGCGTGGTTGGCTTTTCGGTCAGTATGCAAGATTCATCCGCCCTGGATATTATCGTGTAGACTGTACTGTCAATCCAACTTATAATGTGTATACATCTGCCTACAAGAATGGTGATGATGTTGTGATTGTGGCTGTTAATATGAGCACAGAGGCTAAGACAATCAATATTTCGGTTCCAGGCACAAAGGTTCAGCAATGGAATGTATGGATCACTGATGAAACGAGAAACATGAAGCAACTTGATGCTATCAACAAGAGTTCTTCATTCTCTGTCACTCTTCCTGCTAAGAGTTGTGTGACATATGTGGGTGAGGGTAGTGGTAAGATAAGCTTGGATATCGCAGCTGAAAAACTTGTAATTGAAGAGGGTGACAGCGTGTTGATCACACCTACTTATAAGAGTGAGTCTGAAATCAAGAATATCAAATTCTTCGAGGGCTCAGAGCAGGTTAAAGACAAGTGGGTTGCTCCGTTCTCATTCTATTATGGAGCTGATGCATCTCTAGGAAAGCACACAATCAACGCTATCGCTTACGATGCAAATGGAGAGTCTGGTGAGTCTGCTCCTATCACAATCGAGGTTGTGAAAAAGGCGGCTCCTTTTGGTGGCGTTGCAGCTAAGATTCCTGGAATCATTGAGGCAGAGAATTTCAATGAGGGAGCATCTGGTATTTCATTCTATGATGCGAAGGATGAGAATAAAGGAGATGCCACTTACAGATCAGATTCCAATGTAGACGTGTATGTTTGCGACGGTGGTTATGCAGTGGGTTACTGTGAGGCAGGCGAGTGGTTGAAATACACGGTTGAGGTTGAGAAAGATGGTGAATATATTTTGTCGGCAAATGTTTCAGATGAAGGAGGCGAGTCTACATTCTCTGTAATGTTTGACGAAGATGAGTCGACAAAGGTTGTGTTTGATACTGAAGATACTGGAGCTTGGACAACTTATAAGGAGTTGGCTTCTGATAAGATTGTCAAACTTTCGGCTGGCAAGCATGATATGCTTGTTTCGATCGAATCTTCATGGGTGAATATAGATTGGATCAAAGTTAAAAGCTCAGATCCTTCAAAAATAGATGATGCAGTTGCTGAGATTCCTTCTGGTGAGTACTCTGTGTGTGACGCTAATGGTAAGATTCTTGGCAATGTCACTATCAGCACAAAAGCTGACTTTGATGTAAAATTTGCTGAGTCTGGAATTTATATCCTCGTCTCTGCAAACGGGAAATCAATCAAATATGTAAAATAAAACAATAAAAATACACAAATATCATGAGAACACTTTACAAATCAGTTGTTGTGTCTGCTATTGGCGCAATGCTTTCGGTATCGGCTGTTGCTCAATCACTTCCTGGTGTTAAAAGCACTATCAGTGTGAACGGAAAAAACCGTACTATTGATGTGTATGCACCAAGTGGAATGGGAGAGAATAGACCGATGGTGATTTCTGCTCACGGTATGGGTCAGGACATCGCTTATCAGAAGGAGAATTCTCGTTGGGATCAGGTAGCTGACACTGCGAAATTCCTTGTTGTTTATCCTCAGTCGGATGGCTCTACTTGGGATTTGTCTGCAAGTGGTGCGGATATCGCTTTTATCAAGGCTATCATCAAGGAGATGAGTTCTAAATATAAGATCGATTTGGATCGTGTATATATGTCTGGTTTCTCTATGGGAGGTATGCTTACATATTCTGTGGCTAACTGCATGGCAGACCAGATCGCAGCTTGTGCTCCAGTGTCAGGTTATCCTATCGGAGATCTAACTGCAAAACCTTCACGTCCAATGCCAATCATCCATACTAATGGTGATAAGGATGATGTGGTTCACTATGAGCCTTGGAAAGGAAATTTCAACGGAATGTATCAGGAGCAGCAGGGTGCTTACGCACAGGCTGAGGCTTGGGCTAAAGCAAATCAGTGTGATGCAACTCCAGTTGAGTCTGTAATCGACGGTGCTGCTACTCGCTATTTATGGAAGAATGGTAAGTGTGGTGTTGAGGTTTGTTTGAACAAGGTCTATGGAAAAGGACACTGGCCTTCAAACGACAAGTACCATTCTGTACGTGAAATCTGGAAGTTTATCAGCCGATTCTCATTGAACTGTGGAGAAGTTGGTAATGGCGGAAGTAGTAATGGTGGTGGATCAACTGTTCCTTCTGTCAATGAGGAGGCTGGCCCATATAATGGCTCACCTGCGTCTATCCCAGGTACTATTGAGGCAGAAGAGTATGATTTTGGTGGACAGGGTGTGGCTTACAACGATAAGGATGAGGAAAACCGTGGAGAGGCATTCCGTAATGATGGAATCGACATCTACAAGGGTGGATCAGGATTCGTTATCGGTTACAACCAGAGCGGTGAATGGATGAACTATACTGTAGATGTGAAAGAGACATCAAGATATACAGTTACTGTTTCTGCAGCAACAGATAATGCGTCTGCTTCATTCCAATTGTTGATCGATGGTAAGGAGATTACTGGTGAGATCGCTGCTCCTAACACAGGAGACTTCTCAAAATTCTCTACTGTTATCGCTCGTACAAAGGAGATCTCTGCTGGTAAGCACACTCTTCAGCTAAAGATTACAAGCGACTGGGTTGATATTGATAACATGAAGTTTGAAAAATATGAGTCGAATGGTGCTGAACCATACGATGCAAACGGTTGTGTGATCGGTGACCGTGACAATGCTGAATTGGCTTCTGTTTTCTCAACTATCAGTCTAAGCAACGTTAATCCAAAGGTTAAGCCTACTACTAACCATAACCCAATCATGACTCAGCGTTATGGAGCTGACCCATGTGCTATGGTTTACGGTGACTCTGTGTACATCTATATGACACATGATATCTATGAGTATAAGAATGGAAGTATCACTACTAACGGATACGGTACAATCACTGAGATCGTTTGTGTGTCTTCTGCTGACCTTGTAAACTGGACAGACCACGGACCAATGAAGGTGGCCGGAAATGGTGGTATCTCCAAGGCTGTTAACTCTTGGGCTCCTACTGCTTGCCATGCTAAAATAAATGGTAAGGATCGCTTCTTCCTATATTTCGCTAACAATGGTAATGGTATTTACGTGGTGGCTTCCGATACTCCTTACGGACCATGGGAAGATGTTAAGAATGGTCAGGGACTAATCACTCGTCAAACTCCAAATTGTGGTAATGTGGAATGGTTGTTCGACCCTGCTGTCCTTGTAGATGACGACGGTACTGGTTACATCTATTTCGGTGGTGGTGTGCCTAATGGTAAGAATGCAGATCCTGGAACAGCTCGTATCGCTAAGCTTGGAAAAGACTTCATCAGTATTGATGGTTCAGCTCAGTCTTTGAATCCTCCTTATCTATTTGAGGATGCCGGTATCAATAAGATTGGTAAAAACTATGTTTACTCATATTGTACTAACTGGAACACAGGTGGAAACAACATCGGTATCAGCAATGCTGTTATCTCTACTATGATTTCAACTAATCCAATGACTGGATTCAAGTACGACCGCAAGGTGTTTGATAATCCATCTAAGTGGTTAGGTTCAAATGGTAACAACCACCATTCATTCTTTAAGTTTAAGAATAAATGGTACATCACATATCACAGCCAGTGGATCCAGAATCAGATTGGCGTTGAGGGTGGATATCGTTGTTCACACGTCGACTATGCTAATGTGGATGAGTCAGCAGGAAAGATTATGGGTGTAGACGCAGGTACTACTAAGGGTGTTAGTCAGGTTGAGCCAGTAGACGCTACTAAGACAATCCAGGCTGAGTGTTTTGCATGGCAGAATGGAATCGAGTCCAACTACATAGGAAAGTCTACAAATATGGCTGTAAGTGGTAAGAATGGATCTTGGATCGGACTATGTGGTGTTAAGGCTCAGGGAGTTAACAAGTTTAAGGCTCGTGTCTCTGCTCCATGTGGTGGTGCTATCAGAATTTCAACTGGTTCGGCTGGCGGCCCTGTAATCGGATATTTGAATGTAGAGTCTAACTCTTCATTTGAAGAGTTTGAGTGTAAATTGACTTCTGATATTCCTACTGCAACAGATTTGTTCTTCACATTCAGTGGTGAGTTGAAGTTCGATTCTTGGAGCATGTACTACGATGATCCTGCAGATGATGAGATTATTGACGCAGCTTCTAATTCACTTATGTTGGAGCCTAATCCTGCAAAGGATGTGGTTAAAGTAAGTGGTTTGACAGACGGTGATATTGTTACAATCACATCAATGAATGGTGTAGTTGTGAAGGCATTCGTCGCTGAGTCTGATGACGCTGATGTTGTAGTATCTGATCTTGCATCTGGTATCTACGTCGTTTCAAACGGCTCAAATTCAGTAAAACTAATCAAAGATTAATCAAAACAATAACAGTGGCGATGGTAGTGATACCGTCGTCACTTATATATTTATAGATTTGCTTTGATCTTTGAATTTTTTTTTATTTGCTTCTAAACTTAAAACACACAAATGACATGAAAACTTTACTAAAAAACATTACAATTGCGGCATCTATAGTCACGTCGTCGACTGTTTTTGCCCAGAACACGATTTACGTCTGTAAAAAAGACGGTAGTTATGTGGAGTATGCTATAAGTGATATCGACAGCATCTCTTTGATTAAACCTGCGTTGCAGGAGCAACCACCTGTAAAGGAAAAATCTTTCTTTTTGTATGGTGACAATGTTGATGATAATGGTCCTCTTGCATTTAATTGGGACGAGAATGTAGGACCAAGCGGTAATGGTGTTGTCGCATATCCAAAAGAGTTGTCTAACGATCCTAATGTGCTTCATCCTGTTGCCATTTTCTGTCCTGGTGGTGGTGAGACTCCAAATTCTCAGCCAACTATTCCAAAGCGTTTGGCTTCTATGGGATTTGTAGTATACTCTCAGCCTTCTACTTGGGATGGCAATGATGCTAAGAAAGCTTTCGACTGGCTGGAGCAGATGAACAATGATCCAAGTGCAAGATTCTATGGTAAACTAAATATGGAACGTGTGGCTATCTGTGGACACTCTCAGGGTGGAGTGATGGCAGAGGATTGTGCGAACAAAGATAGTCGTGTGGCGGTGTTGATGCTTCTTAATAGCGGTAGCTTCTCTCACGACGGTGCAACCAATCTTACAATCCCTACTGGTTTTATCACTGGACATACTGATATGGCTTACGACAACGCGGTAGGTGATTACGGTAATTCAGCCAACAAGGCTCCAATGTGGCTTGGTATCAAGGGGAATGAAGGTCACGGTTACGGACCATGGGGCGGTTCAAACTGCTGTGTCGCTTGGATCAGATGGCACTTGTGCGGAGAGACAAAGTGGCAGAAAGAGTTTATGGAAGGCGGCGGTAAATTCAACAGAGCTGGTGGTTGGGAAGTTAGTACCAAGAACTGGTAATCAATCAGTGATTTAGCTAGTTTTATCTTGATAATTATTAAAATGTAGGTGTCACTTCGTCATTTGAAGTGACACTTTTTTTGTGACAATCGGATCGCCTACCAAATGAATTTATATCGGACAGCAATAATTAAAAATGCTGAATAACTATAGATATCTATTTGTATAAACTGTGTAAAACGAGTAATTTTGTGATAAATATCAAAAGTTGGTGAGAATATGAACATGCTCGACTATCTTGAGTGGCGTGGAGATTTGCCGTTTGAAAGGGATCCGTTTAATGAAGTGGATGCCCTTATCTTATCGTTGATTTCTTATTATGAGTTTGAACGGTTCTATCAGGTTGTTACAGATGTTCGTGGCTATACATTAGCGGAGTATGTAAAGTTGCATGAAGATAACGTTCAGATTTTCGGCGAGATAGATAGAGTTATTGATATTGAGAATGATATTGTTCCTAGAAAGACAGCACCGTTTGTATTATGTAAGGCGGTTAAGACAGAGAGGTTTGCTAATATACGTATTGTCGATTTCAGGAATATTTTCGATGAAGAGAGAGTCATACAGTTCGCAGCTGTCACATTTGAATTGTCTGATGGTATAAGAGTTGTGGCTTATCGTGGTACAGATTCGTCTATAGTTGGTTGGAAAGAGGATTGTATGCTTTCTTATCTAAGAGAAATACCGGGTCAGGCAGAGGCAGTAAGGTATATCAACGAATCTGAAATAGGAAGAAAATACTATATAGTAGGCCATTCAAAAGGAGGAAATGAGGCTTTGTATGCATATGTCAAGATGAAAGAAGAACATGTTGATGATGTGATTGCCGTTTATAATTTTGATGGTCCGGGTTTCCTTGACAAAATTCAGGAGACACCACGTTATTTGGCGACAAAGGAGAAAATACATACATTTGTTCCGTCATCTTCAATAGTCGGTATGCTTTTGGAACATGTGAAGGATTATGTTGCTGTTAAGAGCATGGGTTATGGAATA
>CAMJFV010000099.1 GCA_946405045.1 uncultured Bacteroidales bacterium
TCATATTGTCATTGGAAAAAATAGTAATTTTAACTGATTGTTTATTTGTTAAAACCTCTTGACAACATCTCTATTGTGCGGATAGAATCCTTGTAGTTGTTGTTTGCGTTTATTTTCTCAACAGAAAGAGAAGAATCGGAGTTGCCTCCCCATCTGCGGCAGCAGTACAGACTGTCGTAGATTCTTCCGATCTTGTATTTCTTCGACATCTGCAATCCCACTGCGTAATCCTCGCCATAACTTGCGTTAGGGATAGGTATCTCCACAAGTACAGGAGTGAAGAATGCTCGTGGTGCTCCCAAACCGTTGATTCTGACAGCGTTGTTAGGACCCTCTTTGTCTGTCCACTCTTTGTGGGCGATCAATCCTGGTGGGATAGGGTTGAGGTCGAAGTCTGTAAGTGAGTATGATCCGATCACCATCGCGCATTTGTTCTGTTCAAACGCATCGACTATCTTCTGCAAAGTGTTTTCGTCCTGATAGACATCATCGCTGTCGAGCTGGACACAGTATAGTCCACAAGCCTCATGGCGTACAGCCTCCATCCAGCATCCTCCGATTCCGAGGTCTGTGCGAGATGGGAATATATGGTAGAGACGGTTGTTCTCGTTGGCAAGTTTGATAAGCTTGTCAGTTGTCTTGTCTGTGGAGAAATTGTCGACTACGATCACATTCACTTTTCCGTCTTTCAGTTTTTGGCTGAGTGCGGATTTCACAGCGTCTTCAATAGTTTTCTCACGGTTTCTCACAGGAATGATCACCGAGACTTTGAATTTGTAGTTCTCGGCATAGTCCGTGGTCTCTATTTTGATTCTGTTTGTCTGAGTGTAATCGATATATGTCCCTGCTATTTTAGAATACTCAAGATATGCTCTTTGCATCTCGAGTTGTTTAAGTTCATTGTTAGGGTTGACATAGTCAAACTGTTTGTCTTCGGCGCTACGGCTGTCGAATTCGCTCTCCTGATACAGAGTCTGGCGGATATGGTATGTGTCGCCATTCTGGCAAAGCATCAGACGCATGAAATAGTAGGCTGCGTAGTCATAGTCGTCGGCCATCTTCTCGCTCGCCTTGACCCATTCCGATGCTTTGTAGAGCACGATGCTTCCCATGTTGAAGTCTTCTCTCACGCTGCCTATCTGTGGCGCTATCACAGGAGTGTCGTGAGCCTCTCCTTCGGAAATGGTGATGTAATTCGAGTAGACGCATGTGCGTCCTGTGTAAGCGGCTGCAAACGCAAATTCACTTTCACCTCCGTTGATGAGTTTGCAATCTACATTGTGTGTGATGAGCATCAAATAGTCGTCTGGGCAGAAGTTGGCTTTTTTCAAAGCTTGGGATACCTGCCACACCGAACGACTGCTTCCTAAAATATGTTCGGCATCATCCACTTTGTCAAGCAGAATGTAGTCTGCCTCTGCAGTCTTTTTCCCATTGAATCTGTTTCCGACGCTCTCGTCTACAAATTCAGTATATACATATATTTTCATTTTCCTACTTTGTCGTTTTCTTTGGTGTTGTTTTCTTTACAACTGTTTTCTTCTTTGTCGTTGCTGACTTCTTGGCTGCATTCTTCGATTTTGACGCCTTGTTTTTGGTTGCTGTCAAATTGAAAAATGTGACAAGTTCTTTCATGAATTGGTTTTGTTCATCTTCATCTATGCTTTCAAACGGAACCGCACTGATGAGAGTGTTCAGTTTGCCTTTCTGTCCGACAGCTGCAGGCTCGCCATTCTCAAGGTATCTGAACACGACAAATGCGTTTGGATTGCCTTTGTCGAGAATGTTAGGCGACGCTACTGTGTATTGGCGTTCACTTGGCCTGTTGTTGAACTTATAGCTACGTTTGAAGTCATTCTTGATGCTGAATGAACTTTGTATCTGACTAAGTTGGATATCACTTTTTGGTAGTGGAGTCAGATACTCGATAGCATGAGTCTTACACCATAGAATGTCCGCTGTCGCTGCTTTTAGTTTAACACCCAAAACCTCATTGGCGAATTTCGCTACGGAAGGGTATTCAGCTTTTGTCTCTTCAAGTTCCGACATGATGTATGCTCCGGACATGAATAGGTTTCCTCCAGATAACAGATATTTCGACAATCTTTTTCGTGTGGCATAATTCAGCACGTTGTAACGCTTTTGCATTCCACATTTTGTCTCTTTCTCCATTCCAAGGATGTAGTCCACCAAACAGAAATGGTTTTTGTCGACGTTGTTGTATGTCTCAAACGCTTCGTCGCTCGTTGAGACGAAACTGAATCCTAGTGCGTGCAGTGCTTTTCCATGCACGTATGGATAGTTGAATGTGTTTCCTGCGATAATCTGACCTTCCAGATTTTTCTCACAAGCTCCGAATCCCGGTTGGTCGTTGGAGATGTATGGGTTACTCTTGATGAAATCTGTTTGACTGCCAGTTTTAGATATGTCTCTTATATAAGGCACTCCAGGATCTTTGCTATCTACAAATCCACCTGACAGCGAGTCTTCAAAGAATTCTGGTCCTGACACACGGTTGAATCCATTCACGATCAGCACTCTTCCTTTCTCTTTGGAAGCGATGCTTGCTGACAAAATCTCAGTAGGGAAGCTCTCTCCACCTCTGTTGACTGCGGTCACTTTGAACCTGTAGATGGAATCTTTGTGCAGTTCCATTGAGTATTTGTTGCTTTCCAAATAGATTCCGTTGTTGAAACCGTTGTCACCGATTGCGGTGTAGAGGATGTATCCGTCTGTTGTGACGGAAGGTTCGAGACTGTCTTTTGTCGGTCTCCATGATAAATTTATTTTGTCTCCACTGAAATCAATTGAGAAGTGGGATGGTGCGAGTGGAGTGAACTCATAGTCCTCTATCTTGTTGATGCTGGCTATGAATTTTATGACAGCCTTGTAGATGGAGCGTGCGACGGTAAACTTGAATTCAGGGTCGAACGCATACTTCATATCTTCAAAGTTCTGATGCGACAGAAGTTCAAGCAACATAGTAGGGACCTCAGGCACTCTTGCCTCGTAATAGGCCTCGTCTCTCAAACCACGGTTGTGCCAGTCTGGACAATACACTTTTTTGATGTCCTCGACCACCTGTGATTCCACCATGTCTGCGAAATCACGTGATGCCATGCGGGAAAGACCGGTAGGGTATTCCGTTTTTCCCATATCGCTTGTCAGGAATATTGCCAGTGAGCCGACCGTAGACGTGTCGATTCCGGCATCAGTATGTAGGGCAAGAGCCAAGTCGATAGGTATGCCAATTCCTTTTGTTTTTTTGTTGAGACGCGAGCCTCCCGACAGAGCGTTCACCCAAATGGCACGGCTCATGTAGTCTGTTTTGTATTCGTTGTTCTGGCCGCAGTAGACGCTGTCGGAGAATCCGGCCATCTGTAGCCAGTAGCGAGCACATTCCAGATATTTTGGTTTTTCACTTGTGAAGAAGAAAGGATCTGGAGCACCAGGGATAGGAGCGATGCTTCTCTCCACACATCCGACTCCGCCTCCGAATTTCACAGCGTCAGCGGTTATATGATTGCCTTTTTCTTCACTTTGGTTAGTCAGACGCACCTTGCCCATCTCTGGATGTGATCCGGCTTTGAACTTGAATGTGCCGAGGTAAATCCATGTGCCGCCACCTTTAGTCTGGTCCACCACAAACTCCGTTTCTCCACCAGTATGGAAAACAGTGTAGTGGGCATCTTCGGTACTTTTGGAAACAGTCTTATATGACACATAAACCGCATATTCTCCATCTTCAGGAATCTCAGGAATCCAGTCAGTGTAAGCTGAACCGTTAGGATGGGACCGGATCACGCGATAAGAACCGTCTTCAAACGGATTATCTCCATGGCGATATATCTTTTTCTTTTGAGCGAATCCTGTCGTGTCGACTCTATCCGGGTTTGGATTGTGCCATTTGGCGCGACGGGCATTTTCTTCCACGTATTCAGTGGCCTTCGCCGTTTCAAAATCCACGATCACCTCATTCTTCTGGACATCCCTTTCTCTTGGATAAAAAACGTTAGCTCCAGCGTTTTCCAACATCGGAATCAGATAAGGCAAAACGACCGAAGGAGTATAAGTGTCTTCGGAGATTCCCCAGAAGCGAGGACGTTGCAGAATCCAAAGGTTTTGTGACGGTTCGAAATAGTAGCCGTGACTCGCCCATAGAGCGATGTGTCGACCCTGCAGACCAGCGGAAGGAGAACATGGAGCACCAACCTTGGTGACCACATTCTTTAAATCATCTTTGTCTCTGTTTCTGAGATTAAGTATTCGAGACTTGTCTTTTTTGGTCTCTTCTCGCATATCATTAGGGACATAGTCATAAATATTTTTAGAAGAGATGTATAGCTCGACATCGAAATTAGTATATGGGGCAGGAAGATTTTTGCTGATGCTGTCTTTCAACGCTTTGATTGCGTCTTCTCTGTAGTTGACATTTTTGAAAGGTTTGCTGAGAGAAATTTGGATTAGAGAGTCGCTCAGACTAGCGCTGTAATTTTCAACTTTTAGGTTTCCGTATCTCAATGTCGGATAGTTTGCCTCCCTGAACCACGTAAAGACACTGTCAAGCGAACTGTTGATTGAACCGTCCGTTTTTTGTGCCGCTATGCTGATGCAAATAGCTAAGAATAAAAAAATACCGTATAATCGTCGTGTCACGTCTTAGATTCTTAATATGTGTGCAAATATAGCATAAAATCAATTTTTATACAAAAATCTTGAATGTCGAATTAAAATAATGCTTATATTCGCACCGTCTTTTATAAGACAAGATTAAGTAGTAATATTTCAGTTCGTTTTATGTGATTAATTATCCAAGCATTTCTATGGGAATAGAGGTGCTTGTTTTTTTGTAAAATGCTATAGATCTCAAAGTGCGATAAAATGAAGATTTTAATGGTGGAATGCTCTAATCTTCTCCTCTGTAGTGTGAGCCGTAGGCGTGCACTTTGATAAAATTTTGCACGAGGACTTCCTGAATATGAAACCTGCATGAAAACTGAATAAATTTAAAATTAAAAAATGTTAAAAGTTGTTGAGTAGCATAGTTTATTTGTCTTTGAAAACTTTTTTATTATCTTTTTCTCTTATAACTTTGCATTGTTCGTGAAATAGGTTTAATTTTAGGACAAAGAATTTAGGATACGCAAATTTTTAGGATATGACACAGGATGATTTGGATTTGCTGAAGCAGATGGGAATTTCAGAAGAGAAACTTTCGGAACAATTGGATTGTTTCAAAAACGGTTTTCCTTTTTTGAAGGTTGTGTGTGCAGCCACTGTAGAGGATGGAATTTTACATTTGTCTGACAAAAGCAAAGATAAATATATCTCATTATGGAGAGAATATTTGGCCGCAGGTCATGATGTGTTGAAATTTACACCTGCATCTGGAGCAGCAAGCCGTATGTTCAAGGATTTGTTTGCTTTCAGAGATAGAGGAGGGGAGCCTCAAACAGACTTTGAGCAGAAGTTTATTAGCGAAATCCAGAAGTTTGCTTTTTATGAGCAACTTAATAAAGTATGCTTGAAGAACGATGGAAAGAATGTTATGCGTCTTATCACAGAGAAGCGTTACTCTAACGTTCTGGATGCGTTGCTTGAACAGAATGGATTGAACTACAGATTCTTGCCAAAGGGTTTGATACAATTCCATAAGAATGATAAGGGGGTTCGCACTGCTTTTGAGGAACATTTGGCAGAAGGTGCGATGTACGCGAAAAACAAAAATGGTATAGTTCGTTTGCATTTCACTGTGTCTGAGGATCACCTTACATATTTCAACAGATTGTTGTCTGAAAAGGTTGCTGAATACGAATATAATTTCGGAGTCCAATACGACGTCACTTTCTCTGTGCAGCGTCATAGCACAGATACTGTTGCTGTCGACGAGAATAATGAACCTTTCCGTTCCAGCAATGGAAAGATGGTCTTCCGTCCAGGTGGCCATGGCGCGTTGATTCAGAATCTTAATGATATAGACGCTGAAATCATCTTTATCAAGAATATCGACAATGTTGTGCCGGATGCTTTGAAACAGCCTACTGTTGAATATAAGGCTATGTTGGCTGGTGTACTTGTCGAATATCAGGAGAAGATGTTCAAGTATTTGAGAAAGCTCAACAACGCTTCTGTCAGCGACAAGGAGTTGGATGAGATAGAGAAATTCGTAATCGAGAAGCTTCATGTAGACGCTGCTGATTGCCCTCTTCATCTGGCAAATAAGATTGAATACTTGAAGAAGAAGTTGGATCGTCCTATCCGTGTCTGCGGTATGGTCAAGAATGAGGGTGAGCCCGGTGGTGGACCTTACGTCGCAGTTAATCCTGACGGTAGCCATTCTCTTCAGATTCTTGAAAGCGCTCAGTTCGACAAGAATGATCCTGAGCAGATGACTATATTCAAGGATGCCACTCATTTCAACCCTGTTGATCTCGTATGTGGAGTGAAAGACTATAAGGGCGACAAATATGATTTGACTAAGTTCGTCGATCCAAATACTGGTTTCATCTCAAGCAAGAGCAAGGATGGCAAGGCATTGAAGGCACTTGAACTTCCTGGTTTGTGGAACGGTGCGATGAGCGACTGGAACACAATCTTCGTGGAGGTGCCTATCGACACATTCAATCCAGTGAAGACGGTGAATGACCTTTTGAGAAAAGAGCATCAGATGTGATTTGAATTCACGTCGTGAGATA